>CAYXHJ010000028.1:0-11392 GCA_964464855.1 uncultured Owenweeksia sp.
GTCCACTGGCCGACCTCGGTTATTTGAATCGGAGAGGTTGACGTGTTCTGAACAGCAAAAGTTGTGAAGCAACTTCCAGCAGAACCGGTTCCACAAGAGTTGGAACCGGTGTATCCGGTACTACCGACTGTGGTGTTCAGGGTGACCTGCGCCATGGCCAAAGTCCCCAACAAGGAAGCAACCAGCGAGAGTAGGATTTTTTTCATATTCGGACGGTTAAGTAAATCGTAGAATGGCGAAGCTACCATTTTTAACTCAGTTTTGCGAGCCGAATTAGCAAGCGATTTCTAGAAGTTATTGACAAACATGGCGATTTTCACGCGCCTTGCAACCCGAACGCACGATTCTTAAGCCCCGGCACCCGCGCCTGGATTGGCCCTCAATCACCTCTTCAACATTGAAATACGGCAAGGAGACCTGCGCTTAAAGCGCACAGATTCCAAGCAAACCCTACCTTTGAACCGTCGGTCTTAATTTCCGATCACTTGCTCGCCCTACACCAACCAGCGTTGTGGTTTTCTCCAGCCCTACCTTCCTCCTGGCCTTTTTACCGGCCTTTCTGTTGGGCTATGCGCTGTTGCCCCAATCCGCGCGGAACCTTTGGTTGTTGTTGGCGTCGTTGGCCTTTTACGCCTACGGAGCACCTGAATTTCTGCCCGTTTTGGTGGTCAGCTCGCTCCTCAATTTCTACGCCGTGGCCGCCATGGATACGTACCGACGGTTCGCCTTGTGGTGGTTGTGGGTGGGAATTTTGCTGAATGTAGGCCTCCTGTTGTACTACAAATACGCCAATTTTGCAGTGGACGTGGTGGAACAACTCACCGGACACCGCGGGCCGTGGACGGATTTGGCGTTGCCCATTGGCATCTCCTTTTTTACCTTCCAAAGCCTCAGCTACAACCTGGATGTCTACCGTCGGGAACAACCCCGATTGCATCGCCCGTCGCACTACTTGATCTACATTTTTAGTTTCCCGCAGATGATTGCTGGCCCCATTGTGCGGTACGGAGACGTGGCCCACGATCTGGTACATCGGGTTTTTACGCGCGCCAATGTGGTGGAAGGCAGCCAGCGTTTTGCGGTGGGATTGGCCAAAAAAGTATTTTTAGCCAACCGCGTGGCGGCGGCCTTTCCCTTGACCACCCATGGGGACTGGACTGGGGTGGACGCCTGGGCCGCACTCATTGCCTATGCCTTGCAGATTTATTTCGACTTCTCCGGCTACAGCGACATGGCCATTGGTCTCGGGAAAATTATGGGCTTTCACTTCCCGGAAAACTTCAACCGACCCTACTCCGCCACCTCCTTCACGGACTTTTGGCGTCGGTGGCACCAAACCTTGAGTTTTTGGATGCGGGATTACCTCTACGTGGCGCTGGGGGGCAATCGGCGCGGCACGGGGCGCACCTACGCGAACCTCCTGTTGGTGTTTGCGGTCAGCGGATTTTGGCACGGTGCCTCGTGGAATTTTTTGTTGTGGGGACTCTACCACGGTCTTTTTTTGGTGGCCGAACGCTCGTTTTTTCTTTCCTTTTTGAACCGACTCCCGCGCCTTGCAGCACAGTTGTGGACCCTTTTCTGGGTGGTGGTGGGCTGGGCGTTGTTCGCCGTGGTGGACTTCAGCGAACTGCACCACCTGCTCACCGGTTTGTTCTACCCCGCTGAATGGGGCACTTGGAACGCTTCAACCCCAAAAACCCTGATTTTGGTGGTTGCCGGTGGCGTGGCTTTGTTCCCGGTCTTTGGGTGGTGGAGCAAAATAACCCGCTACCAAGAGCACGGTCCTCGGGCGTGGTGGTTGCACGTGGCCTTGGCGTTGGCCGCTTTGGTGGAACTGTCCGGCTCCGGCTTCAATCCCTTCATTTATTTCCGGTTCTGATGAAAAAGGGACTCCTGTGGATTGCCCTGGTAGTTTGGAACACCCTGTGGATCCTTACGGCCTTGCGCGTTCCGGACCCTTGGCCCTTGAAAGGGAGCCCGGCCGAATCTTCGAAGGATTTTACATTCGACGAACGCTTTTTTGGACGGTCTCTATTGGTCCGACTTCGCAACCAAGTGAACTACACGTTGTTTGGCACCGTGTCCACACAAAATACGGTGGAGGGCCCCACCCACCGATGGTTTGAACAGTCCTACTTGAATGCCGCCCGCGGATTGGACGCCCTGGATACCGCAGAAGTTGCGCAAAGGTTGGCGCAGTGGGCGCAGTGGCAAACGGCCTCCGGCGTGCCCTTCACCTTGGTGTTGGCCCCGGGAAAAGCAGCCGCCACCCCGCAAACGGAATGGCCGTTGGATCAACGAACGGCGGGCCCTGCGGGCTACTTTGCCAACTACCGCGCCTTTCGCGCCTGCCTCAACCGCCATCCGGAGTGGTCCGTTTTGGATTTTGTCCCGCGATTTGCCCCGACTCCCCCCAGTGCACCGCCAACGAGAGAACCGTCGATGTGGACCTTTCCCCGGAACGGCATCCATTGGAGTCAAGCAGCCCTGACCCTGGCCACCCGCGAATGGCTCCGGCCGGAAGACGGACTGCGCTTGGTGGTCTTGGACACGCTGCCCTCCACCCCTTTCGGTACGGACGACGACTTGGAACAGAGCCTGAACTTGCTTCAGGATCTCCCGGACGACCCCGGATACCGATTGCCTTTTCGGTGGGAGCGGACCGGAAAACCGGCCAAAATCCTGATCATTGGGGACAGCTTTGCGTGGGGCAGTGTGCGCTTGGGACTTTTGAAAAACGCCGGCGAATCCAGCGAATTCTGGTACTACAACCGGCAGCGGTTTGGCCCCCAAGTGCCCCAGTTCGGTGCAGACCTGGCAACCTCCTACGGTTGGCGCTCGGAGGAAGACTGGATTCGTTCGCTGCAAACGTTTGACCGAGTCCTATGGGTGGTGACGGACGCCAATTTAAGTTTGTTTCCGTTTGCACCGCCCGTGCCGCATGGACGCTAATCCCTCCTACTCCACCACCAACCACTCGGATTTCTCCGCGGTAATTTGGTGGAAACCGTCCGTGTACATCAGTTGAACCGACTGGAGCCTCTTCTCCATCCAAGGGCGAAAATCTTCGGGCTTTCTCAAAACAACTCCCGCGGTCTTGACGGGGTAGAATTCGTTTTTCAACGTCAGAGACGCACCCGGCATCAGGCGGTACGTTGTTGTGATTAATTCGCACGGCAGAGGGGAACTATCCTGTTCTGTGAAGTCTTTTTTCTTCCAGGAATAATCCAAGAACACGGTGTGCCGCCGGGGACTCACCACCACCGGAACATTCGATACGTTGACCAAACGGCTGTAGACCACCAGCTGGGGTCCGCCCACTATCCGCCCAGGCTCCATTTCCAGGGAGGTCTTTGCTTCTGGCACCATCCGCACGCTGTCCACGCGGAGCACCAAGCCCGACGGTCCTTCTACCGTGCCCGACTGTGCCTGCACCACCCCGCTGCACGCCAAAAGGAAACTGAAGTAAAGATGTTTCATGTTTTGCAGCACGTTTGGGACCCTCGATGATGCCGATTGGACGCGGGTTGGTTGGTTGGACGAAGATAGGAAAACGATGGGTTTGACGGGTTTGAACTTATAACTCAGCGCTGCCCTTTTCATCAGTGCTAGAATCTTTTATAATTTTTAAGTTTTCCTTATACAATAAATCACATATTTCATTTTGCCAATCGAAGTTTACATCATTATTATTGCAAACTTTGTCAAAATAATAGTTACTTGAATTTTGCATTGCCTCAATAATTATTCTTGTTTTACTAACTAAATCTATTTCATTTTCAAAATAGAACGTATCAAAATTATTGCTCAAAATAAATTTTGACAAATCATCATTAATAATTTTATTATTAGCTAAATTAACGATGTTAATTCTGTTAATTATTTCATTTTCAATATCATACGTTTGAAATGAAAATTTAAAATCTAAAAATTTTATTTTGAACGTAAAATTTAATACTGGTTCTTTCAAATATTGGTTTGAAGCATATAATTCTATATTGATTTTTAAAAAATCAATTAAAGCATTTTGAATATTGTTAATGTTCATAATTAATTAAGAATAAGTTCAACGGAAGAGAAGTACTCGACCCCGCTGACCTGTAATTCATTTTTTGGCATTTATCAAAAATAGAGAATCCTAGGTTCTGAAAAGCAACAAGTTGCGATTTTGGGCGTTTCAAGAAGCCATCCTCAGTATCTCTGTAGTTCGATTTGAGATTCGTAAAGGATAGACCGCATAGAATATCCCTAGGTAACTGTGTTCATCGATCTACGCCCTGAGTCATGATGGCCACTTTGTTAAGGGTTTCACTCAAGATCTGTGGAAGAGGGATTGCGCCCCGGCGTCCTTAGCGCCCTGGCGCGTTCCCTAGGCGGGGGTCTCTTAACTCAATCGAGCGACCGCAAAGCGCATCGCGCGCTGACTTCTTTTTTAAACCCCCGGCTCCCTTGAACGAGATCGCTCGCCAGGGGCCAAAAAAAAAGCGCCCCTGCTGGGGGCGCTGTTGCTCGGTGGAGCTGGCGGAAGAAGAGGGATTCGAACCCCCGGACCTGTTACAGTCAACGGTTTTCAAGACCGCCGCGATCGACCACTCTGCCATTCTTCCGGGGCAAAGATACGCGCGCTATCTTCGTATGCAATGAAGAAGACAAATTTTTCGCGTGCTGTGCGCGGTGCCACGGCCTTGCTTTTTTGGGCAATCGGCGGAATATCTGCGGTTTGGGCGCAGGAAAAACTGCCCGTGGTTTCGGTGCAGGCCTACGACTTTAAACTGCCGGACCAACGTCGGTACGTGGAATTTCACTTCTCCTGCTTGGCGCAAAAGCCGGTGGACGCCACCGTACTGCTCTTTCGCACGGACGGTCGGGCAGACAGTTTGGCCTACGCAGACCGCCTGCTGCTGGTTCCCCCCACCACCTCCGGGCAACCCGTACCCTTCGTGCAAAAATTGAGCATTGCCACAGACACCGGAAACTACCGGGTGTCGTTTCAATTCCGGTCCGACGGCGACACGTCCAAGCCCTTGGAAATCAGTGGACCCGTTCGGGTAGAGCCCAACCGAACCGCTCAGGGCTTCTTGGCCCAAAGTTTGGGCGCCAGCACCCCCGGCGACGCCTTTGGCCGCTACGGATATCGGGCCGTTCCGTTGCTCAGTTGGGGCACCCCCACCCTCTACGAAGACGCCCAAACAGTCTCGGTGTACGCGGAATCCTACGGATGGAAAAAAGGCGAACGCGGGCTGGTAACACTCGTTTTGCGTGACACCCAAAGGAAGCGCGACCTGCCGGAATTCAGCACCCAGCGCAAATTCAGCCAAACGGAAAACAGCGACGTGGTGGCTCAGGCCCTCCAGTTGAGCGCGAGCAACCTGCCCACCGGGTTGTACAGCGCGCGGGTGGCCTTTGTGGCGTCGGACGGCACCGAGCGCAGCTCCGTAGACCTCCCCTTTTACCGCATTGCGTCGGTGGACAGCAGCAGCACCATCGCCGCAGGAAGCGTTCGCAACCCGCTGTGGTGGAACGATTTGGGTACCCAAGGCGCCGCTTGGTGGATCTCCGCCCACTACCCCATTGCCGACGGTGCCCAGCGCAGGCAGTTGGAATCCCTCCTGCTCCAAAAGAACGACACCCTCCTGGCCTCCTGGATTGAAGGATTTTGGGAACGTCGGGCACCCCTGGAACCCCAAGCGGGCTTCGCCTTCTACCGAGACCGCGTGGTGGAGGTGGAGCGCGAATACGCCACCCAAGCCCTTCCCGGCTTCGCCACGGACCGCGGCCGCATCTACCTGCAGTACGGCCCCCCCACCCTGACGGAAAAACGTCCGTTTGAAACCGACGCCTACCCCTACGAAATGTGGCAGTACAACGTATTGGAAAGCCCCAACGCTCCGTACCAAATCAACCGCGTTTTTGTCTTTGCCAACCTGACCGTGGGCACCAAGGGCTACGAGCTGATCCATTCCACCGCCTTGGGCGAAATCAGCAACCCGCGGTGGCAGATTGTGCTGCAAAAGCGCTCCTACTTCACCAACGATCCGGACGACACCGGGCGCACCAATCGGGTGAATTTTGGCTCCCGCATTGGCGACAACATTTTCATGGGCAATGGCAGCGGCGGGCGCTGAGCAGGCGGTGGACGGCAGGCGTACTGCGGCCTCCGGCGCTGATGCAGCCACTGACTCTGTTGCGGGTACTGCCCCTGTTGCGGAAACTGCTGCTGTTGCGGAAACTGCCGCAACGCACCCCGTGCGCCACGCCGTGGTGATCCTGAACTGGAACGGTCGCGCCTGGTTGGAGCGTTTCTTGGGCGCCGTAGAAGCCACCACGCCGGAAGCCGTGGCCCTGGTGGTGGCAGACAACGGTTCCACAGACGATTCCGCGGCCTACGTGGCGGCGCACCACCCGCGCGTGCACTTTTTGGCCATGGACCAAAACCGCGGGTATGCCGGCGGCTACAACACCGCCCTACGCCTATTGCGCGCTCAATGGCCGGAGCTGGACCTCGCCGTCTTGATGAATTCAGACATTGAGCCCCTGCCCCTGTGGTGGCCGCCATTGGAGGCCGCCTTTGCCGCCAACCCGCGCCTGGGGGCCGCGCAACCGGTGCTGCGGAGCCACGCGGAGCCGGATCGCTTTGAATACGCCGGCGGCGCCGGCGGCTGCATGGACTTCCTGGCCTACCCGTATGCCTACGGCCGCGTCTTTGATTCCTGCGAAGTGGATTCCGGCCAGTACCGCGAACCGGCCATTCGTCCGGTCTTTTGGGCTTCCGGCGCCTGTTTGGTGGTGCGCACGGCCGCCTTTGAGGCGGCCGGACGCCTGGACGAGTCCTTGTTTGCGCACATGGAGGAAATAGACCTCTGCTGGCGCATGCACCGCGCGGGCTGGGACGTGGCCTGCGTCAACGCCAGCACCGTACTCCACGTGGGCGGCGGCACCCTGAATGCCCTCCATCCGCGAAAAACCTTTTTGAATTTCCGCAACAACCTGTTTGTGGCCGTGCGCAACCTTCCGCCGCACACCGCTCTTCCCTTGGTCTTGGCCCGTTTGGTGCTCGACGGCCTCGCCGGCATACGCTTTTTGCTGCAGCGCAAGCCGGAACACACCTGGGCCATTGTGCGCGCGCATTTTGCCTTTTACGGTAGATTGCACCGCGCCGTACTGGCTCCGGACCCCTTCCCGCGCGGCTGGCCCTCCGTGGGCGTTTACCGCGGCAGCTTGGTGTGGCGGGCCTTGGTGCGCAAAAAAACCACCGCTCCTCCCCTGTAGGGCTGCATTATTTTACTTTTTTCGACGCCCCGATGCGGACCAGGGATGGAAATTTTCCAGGGTCTGGCGCAAGTGCTTGTCTTCCAAATGGGCATAAATCTCCGTGGTGGTGATGCTTTCGTGGCCCAATAACAGCTGAACCGCCCGCAAATCAGCCCCGTTCTGCACCAAGGCCGTGGCAAAACTGTGGCGCAAGGTGTGCGGCCCCAACGTCTTCCGAATCCCGGCCTTGGCCGCCAAATCCCGAAGAACCAAAAACACCATCACCCGGCTCAGTTTGCCGCCGCGGATGTTGAGGAAAACATGGTCCTCAGACCCCTTGGACGGCTGTTGGTGCACCCGAATCTGATGGACGTACCGGTCGATGGCACGCGCCGCAACGTCCGTCAACGGAACCAGTCGTTCCTTATTGCCCTTGCCCACCACCCGCAGCAATCCCTCGTCCGGATGCACGTCCCGCAGGCGCAACCCCACCAATTCGCTGACGCGCAAACCGGAGCCAAATAGCGTCTCCAAAAGGGCCAAATTGCGCTCACCGGTGGACGAACTGCGGTCTATGGCTGCGGCCATGCGGTCCACTTCCTCGGTTGTGAGGTACACGGGGAGCTTTTGGGGCAAACGCGGGGCGCGGATGCCCTCCGTGGGGTCGTCCGTACGAAGCCCTTCCAACTGAATGTAGCGGTAAAATTGCCGAATGGACGATCGGTAGCGGGCTTGGGTACGGGCACTTTTTCCGGCGCGCGCACACGCCTCCACGGCCGCCCGCAACTGCTCCGGAGTGGCCGTCAACGGAGACCAGCCCTGCTCCTGCGCTTCCCGCGCCAGCAGCTCCAAATCCGTTCGGTACGCCGCTATTGTGTTGGGACTGGCTCCGCGCTCCAGGCGCAGAAAAACCGTAAATCCCTTGATGCCGCTGGCCCAATCCATCACTCAAAGGTAATGGCTACCTTTGTGCCGTGCAGAACGTCTACCTCCTCCAAGGCATCAATTTAATTCGTGTTGGCAAACGCGAACCCGTTGTGTACGGCAACACCTCTTGGTCCGACGCCCGTCTGCAACTGCAGCACTGGCTGGAGCTCCACTGGCCGGGCGTTACCCTGGTGGACTGCACCACCACCTCCGAACAAGAAGCGGTGGAGTTTCTCCACCGGATGGCCGACGATCCCCACGCGGCGGGCGGCCTGATCAATCCCGGCGCCTGGACCCATACCAGTTTGGCCCTGCGCGATGCAGCGGCCGGCGTGGGCTCCCCGTTGGTGGAAGTGCACCTGAGCCACACCTACGCCCGCGAATCCTACCGAAAAAGTTCGTTGGTGGCCTCCGAATGCGTGGGCACCGTCAGCGGTTTTGGCTGGCTGGGCTACACCCTGGGCTTTCAGGCCCTACTGGCCCAACAACCCGCCTGCCCAACCGCGGCCCCAAAAAAGTTGCATCTGCGTCCAAAACGCAGCCCCTTTCCGGCACCGCCCCAGTAAAAAAAAAACTAAATCAGGCCCGCGACGGCGTGCGCAGCGCTTCCCAACCCGCGCGCAAAAATCCTTTACCGTAGCCCGTGTGCATGACCACGGCCGCAGCCGGAGCCAACAAGCCCACCTTCCAGCCCTGCCGGGACGCGTCCAAGGCAATCAGCAGTAAGTAGCCCAGGAGGCCGGCGGCCGGAATCCACTGGCCCAACGCCGCAAAGACGGCCGCCATTGGCAAGCTCAAGGTGAACACCGCCGGAAAAGCGTGGGTGGCCTTTAACTGCCCGGGATGGCGTTGCGCCAGGGCAATGCGCGCCGCGCCAAACCGCGTAACCTGGCGGTGAAACTGGCCCAGCGTGGCCCGACGCTTGTGCAGCACGGGGATTTCCGGAATCAGGCCCACTCGGTATCCCGCTTCCACGGCGCGCATGCTCAATTCAATATCTTCCCCGCACCGAAAGCCTTCGTCGTAGCCGTTTAGGGCGCGAAAAACGGTGGCCTTGAAGCCCATGTTGAAGCCGCGGGGGTAAAAACGATCCGTGCTTTGGGTGCCGCCGCGGATGCCGCCCGTGGTGTAGACGGAGGTCATGGCGTAGCTGATGGCCTTTTGCAGGGGGGAGAACGACGGGGCGGCAGCGTCGGGGCCGCCAAAGGCGTCCCAATCCTGCGCGGCCAAGGCCGCGTCCAGCGCGTTCAAGTGGTTTTCCGGGATCAGGCAGTCGGAATCAAAAAACAACAGGTAGGTGCCGCGCGCGGCTTCGGCCGCGCGGTTGCGCGCGTCGCTCACGGGTAAGCCCTTTTCGTAGAGCACGGCGGTGGGCATCTTCATTTGGGCCAATACGGAGGCCAGTGCAGGCCGCAGCGAATCGTCTGGGGTACCGTCGGCCAGGATGACTTCCATGTGCTCCACCGGGTAGCTCAGGCGGTTGAGGGATTCCAAGAATTCCACCACCTCGTCCGGCCTCCCAAAGGTGGGCGAAATCAAACTGTACCGCACGGATCAGTCGTTTTCCGGCCAACGGACAGTGGCGCCCACGGGGTAGCGGGGTCCGCGCGACGAACTGCGCAGGATGAGCTCCGCCAACAAGCCGGTGAGAAACAACAGCATGCCCAAGACCAAGGTGGTCAGGCAGATGTAAAACCAGGGATCGTCCGCAATCAAGCCCGGACGCAAACCGGCCTTTAGGGCCAGCAACTTGGAGGCGCCCAAATACACCAGTGCGCCAAAGCTCACCACCAGCATGAGCACGCCGCCCATGCCAAAAAAGTGCATGGGGCGTCGGCTGAACTTGGTGACTACGGTGAGGGTGAGCAGGTCTAAAAATCCGTTCACAAAGCGCTCCAAACCGAATTTGGTGGATCCGTACTTCCGGGCGCGGTGCTCCACCACTTTTTCGCCAATGCGCGCAAATCCGGCGTTCTTGGCCAATACGGGGATGTAGCGGTGCATCTCGCCCTGAACTTCCACGGCCTTTACCACTTCGTTGCGGTAGGCCTTGAGGCCGCAGTTGAAGTCGTTCAGTTCAATGCCGCTCATTTTGCGCGTGGCCCAATTGAACACCTTGGTAGGGAGCGTCTTGGACAAAGGATCGTAGCGCTTTTTCTTCCAGCCGGAAACGACGTCAAAACCGTCCTTGCGGATCAAGTCCACCAAGGCGGGGATTTCGTCCGGAGAATCCTGTAGGTCCGCGTCCAGGGTGATGACCACCTCCCCTTGCGCGGCCTGAAAGCCCATGTGGAGCGCTGCGGATTTACCTTGGTTGCGTCGGAAGGACAGCCCCTTCACGGAGGCGTGTGCGGCCGCCAATTCCTGAATGACTTCCCAGGAGCGGTCCGACGACCCGTCGTTCACCAACAAGATTTCGTAATTCAAGCCGTGGGCCGTGCAGACGCGGTCAATCCACGCCACCAGCTCGGGCAGGGATTCGTCCTCGTTGTAGAGGGGTACGACGCAGGAAAGGTCAAGCTTCATCCGACGGGGCAAACAGGGGCTTATTCTTTTTGAAGATGGCAGCAAAGATCGCACCAAGCACTACGTGCACCAACAACGAACCGAAAAAGGACATCAACAAGCGCATCGGGCTAAACGGATCCTCGCCTTTTTGCTCCTCCATGCGCGCCAAGGCCTTGTCCACGTCTTCTTGCGGAGTTCCCATGGATTCCATCATTTCGACCGCTTTCTCCTGTGCAAGAACCTGGATTTGTTCGCTCAGTGTGGGGTCAATCACCTTGTAGAGCAACACATTGAAGGTGGTGGTAACCAACACCAAACCCAAGGCCGCTCCCAACCAAACGCCCCATAAATCGCGGAATTCGGCGTAACCACCAAAAGACTTACGCGTGGTTACCAAGGCCCAAATAAATACGCCTCCGTTGAGGGCAATCAGACCCAATCCCAACGAAAAACTAACCAACCATTCGGTATCCAAGGCGTACGCCAAACCATAAACCGCGGCGTTTACCAGCCCCAAGGGCAAACCCCATTGGGTGAATGCCTTCTTGGGGCCTTCCATTCCATTCTTTTCCATTATTTTTTGCTGCTTTTAAGGGAATTTTATGATTTAATTCAATGGTTTCTTACTTCAATTGCTTTTGCAATCAAGCCTACGGCACCACCACCTTTACGCTGCCGCTCCAACCGGTTGCTTGAACGGTGTACA
>CAYXHJ010000029.1:0-11235 GCA_964464855.1 uncultured Owenweeksia sp.
AACGATTTGTTCGGTTGGACGGATAAGCATCCAGCGCTTGACCGGGGAAGAGCACCAAGCCGGGGCGCCCGGCGGCCGTATTGCGGTGCGCTTTGCTCTCCGTCTCTCCCAAGTCCATAAAGGCCACAATGTTCCGGGTTTCTTCGGTCATGGACCGTCGGTTAGTTACCCAAACTTCCAAGCGGGTAATTTGCACCGAACTGTTGATGACCGGCAATGTGGCCAAAGCCTCTTCGTAGTGGTCCCGGAAATATTGATCCGCCTCAATCTCAAATTGTTGCGCCGTGGCCCCTCCTTGAATGTTGAGGCTCTGGCTTTGACTCCGCTGCTCAGAAAGCAAGGTGGTCACGGTGGTCTTTCCAAATTGGAATTGTCCCTTCACGCCAAACAACGACTGAGCACCGGTAATTAAACTTGAGGTCATGGGCAAGCTCACGTTGCCCAATTCCAAGGACTTAACAATGTCGTCTTCTTGTCCGCGAAAATCCAATTTGGTTTTGTTCTCGAAGGCGAAAGTGGCTTCGGTGTCGTAGTTCATCTGCAAATTCAAGCGATCGCCCACTTTACCGGTAGCGTTAACTTGCATGCGTTGGTCAAAATCCAAGGCCCAGGTTCGCTGGTTGCGCAGCGGAATCATGGGGTTTTCAATTTTTTGGTACCGCACCCCAAACCGAAGTTCCGCGGTCCCCTGCGGACGCACTTCAACAGCGTTGCTGCCAAAAATATTCTTGAATGTTTCGTTGGAAACAAACATGTCCGGGATCAAACTGGACCCCTCACGATCTTCGCCACCTGCCTTACCGCTTTGCGCCAATCGCTCCTGCCACGATTGGGTTTGCTGTAAATTAAAGGTTCGTTCACGGTACTGAGCGGCCGTGTAGAATTCCGGGATGCCTAAGGGCACATCACCCATGTACCGCTGAACACGGTACAGACCCGTGACTGGGTCAAAGGTTGTTTCCGTACGAAAACCATTGGACTGAACGAGTCCGGGGTAGTTCCACGGGTTGGGCCCAGAGGTACTGTCCGACTGCGCTTGCAGGCTCCACGGAGCCACAACCACCACAATCAGGGCACACAACAGGTGCTTCTTTGTACCCAAAATACCCATTACAAATTGGCCAACGCGGTTTTGATCCAACCTTCAACGCCCGCTTCGGGTTGCGACGCTACTGCTGCAGCAACTGCTTTTTCCACCGCTGCGCGCGAGAAGCCCAAAACTTCCAAGGCCGCGATTGCTTCTGCCCGCCCTGAACCTGCTGAATCTCCTCCTGCACCAACACCGGATGCACCGGACCATCGAGACATCTTGTCGCGCAAATCCACCACCAGACGTTGAGCACTTTTAGCGCCAATTCCTTTAACCGCTTGGAGACGTCCGGAATTACCGGAGGCAATCGTCTGGACGACTTCTGCGGGCGTCATGGAAGAAAGAAGCATGCGGGCAACAAGAAGACATCCCGCTCATCGGGCGTGGAAAAACCGTACAAAATCTGAGCATCCTCTCGGTAAACGGCATGAGCGTAGAGGAAAACTTCGCAAGATCCGTCGGTTGGCAATGCAGAAACAGCCCCGTACGTGGTTAGCGAAATGTGGAGGTAATAGCCCACACCCGCACAATCCACCACCACATGGGTGGGGGATTTAGCAACCAAAAAACCGCGAAAATGATGGTACATACTGGACGGGTAACGCTTTTTGGCCGAACTTATTGCATTTCGGATCGAAACCGCAAAAATAGTGGTTTCAAAACGAAAAAACTGTAATTTGCGGCATTAGACAACAACCCCTACCCCATGAAAAAAAACCTACTCACCTTGGGCGTTGCGGCCCTTGCCCTCACGGCAACTCCTGCCGCTGCTCAATACTACTACCTTCCGGGATCAACCGCGGGGAATCCTGGCGGATTGAATACCGATGCGGAATATCCCGTAGGGGGCGGTTTGGCCACCAGTTGGACCACCATTTCTGCCGCTCCTGCCGCTTCACCTGCGTGGTCTACGGTTCAGACCTTGCCGTTCTCCTTTAATTTCAACGGCAGCCCGGTTACTCAGTATAAAGTGAGCACTTCTGGTGTTTTGACTTTTGACGTAAATGCTGCCACAGCTCCAAGCTACACCAAAGCCGCGTTGCCCAATGCCGGCATCCCGGACAATTCCGTGTGCATTTGGGGACTGGCCTCCACGGGAACTAATGATTTGATCGTGAACAAAACCTTTGGCTCGGCACCCAACCGGCAGCATTGGGTCATGTTCTCGTCTTTTGGCATCCCCAACAATACCTGCTGGACTTACTGGGCCATGGTACTGGAAGAGTCAACCAATAAAATCTATGTGGTGGACCAGCGCAACTCCTGCACGGGTGCTTCGTTTGCGATTGGCATTCAGGTGAACAGCACGACCGCCTACAGCGTAAACGGTTCGCCCAACGTAGCCGCACAAGCCGGTACCGATGCCACGGCAGCGGACAACAAATACTACGAGTTCATCCCGGGCGTACAACCCAGCAACAACTTGATTGCGAACAGCTTGAACGTTGCCGACTACTTGGTATTAAACCAAGCCCCTTTCACGGTTGCGGCTTCCTATTTGAACGGCGGTGCCAACGCAGTGACGAGCGCTACCTTGAACTACAAGGTGAACAACGGCGCTACTGTATCCGGCGCTGCTTCTGGGGTCAACTTAGCTCCTGCAGCAACGGGTACCCTGACCCACCCCACTGCGTGGACGCCATCGGCTACCGGAACCTACACCTTGAAGTTTTGGACCTCCAACCCCAACGGACAAACGGACCCTGCACCGCAGAACGACACCGTAACCAAACAAGTGGTTGTGGTCAGCAATATCGCGGTTCGTCGTCCCATGATTGAGGTATTCAGCTCGTCTACATGCGCCCCATGCGCTCCGGCCAATGCCACCTTCAAAACGCTGATGGATGCTCAGCCGGCCGGTGATTACAACTACATCAAGTACCAAATGAGCTGGCCCGGCACCGGCGACCCCTACTACACGGCAGAGGCCGGCAGCAAGCGCACGCTCTACGGCGTCAACTCCGTACCCAACGCTCAAATCGACGGCGGCTGGAACGGTCACGCCGGACAAATCACGCAACCCATCTTAAACAGCTTCAAGGCCAAGCCTTCGTTCATGAACTTGTCTGGATACTACACCGTGGATGTTGCTGGTCAAAAAGTAGACATGAATATCGACGTAACTCCATTGGTGACAACGTCGAAAACCCTCTCCTTGCAGGTGGCCATTTATGAAAAATCCACTACGCAGAACGTAAAATCCAACGGCGAAACGGTGTTCTACAAGGTTATGAAGAAAATGGTGCCGGACGCCAACGGAACCAACCTGTCCGGTTTGACCGAAAATGTTTTGCAGAGCAAAACCCTTTCCTACACGTTCAACGGATCCTACACCCTGCCGGCCAACGCGACCGTTCCCGTCAACCACGCTACGGCGCACACTGTAGAGGACTTTACAGACTTGGGCGTCATGGTTTGGATTCAAGACATGGCCACCAAAGAAATCTACCAGTCGGCAAACTTGACCGCCAGCAGCGTGGGCTTGGGTGAAGAATCGGCTCAAACCATTCGCGTAACCCCCAACCCTGCCAGCCAATCCGCTGTGGTATCCTTTGGCGAGCACACCAACGGCAGCGTGCGCGTGGTGAACGCATTGGGTCAAACCGTGTACGAAGCGGCCTTGAACGGTGAGCATGCACTCACGCTTCCTGTGGCCGATTGGACCAACGGTTTATACGTGGTGGAATTCACCAACGGCGCGGAACGCACCACCCAGCGCTTCCAAGTGGCGCACTGATTCGCTTGTTAAGCATTTTCGCTCAACGAAAAAGGGGCGGTCTCTCACGAGACCGCCCCTTTCCTTTTCCGCGCGGTGCGCGAATCGTTGCCTTACTTCATCAAAACCTTCTCGGTACGCAGAACCGCACTGGTAGAAGCAAACCGAACCGTATACCATCCATTTCCGGGGAGATTCACTCCGTTCAAAACGGCTTCAACGCCGCTGAAACGAGCAACCTCGCGACCCAACACGTCAAACACTAAAACTTCGTTTACATCGTCCATCCACGCAGCGGACTCAGCCCGCAAAAGACCGTTGGCATCTGCCCAAACAGCTGCACCGCTCACGGATTCATCCAAAGCAAATGTGGTGGTCAATTCCCACGCAACCCCAACACGCAGCGTGTCGTTTGCGTCGGCAGCATTTGTAAACGTATACCAAATGGTATCGATTCCGGTGAGACCCGCTGCCTTCAAGTAGATGTAGCAACTGAAATCGTTGGCCACTCCGCCGGCGGGAATCGTCACTGTCCCCATGGAATTGCTGGACCAGGTGGGGTAGCACAAATCCCAGCAGAAGTAGTTGGAGTCAACCACCGCGGAGGTTCCCACTTTGGCTCGACGGGCGTAGTAGTCCTTGGAGCTGGTGCTCGTGTTTTTCAGATTGATGTGCCCGGTCAGCTGTCCGGATGCGTAGCTGTTGCCGCGAATTACAGAATCCATGGAGGCCACCTGCAACGAGGATTGTGCCGACGCGATTCCGAGAGAAGCGACCAATAAAGCCGCACTGATCATGGATTTCATGGGTGTAGTTTTTGCGATATAAGGCTCAAAGGTACGCGCAACCAAAAAATAATGTACCTTGGACCTCCATTTCTTCTAACCCCTATGAAAAAAACCCTTACCCTTGTGGCCCTGGCCGTAGCCGGATCCGCCGCTTTTGGTCAAGCACAGCGCTTGGTCTTGTTTGAAGAGTTCACGCAGGCTTCGTGCGGACCGTGCGCCAGCCAAAACCCTGCGTTCAACGCTTTGCTCGACGCCAACTCCACCAAGGCGGTATCGATCAAATACCAGACCAGCTGGCCCGGTTACGACCCGATGAACTTGCAAAATCCCACAGATGTGGCTACCCGCGTTAGTTTCTACGGTGTAAACGGTGTACCCTGGACCGCCATGGACGGTGTAGCCCCTACCGGTTCCGCCTACGCTGGCGCCCCTGCTAACGTAACGGCCGCCTCCATTACCGCCAAGTACGCGGTTGCATCCGATTACTCAGTAACGGTTGCTCACCAGTTCAACGCGAACAACGACTCCATTGAGTTTGTAGTGTACGTCACCAACGCCACCCAAAACTCCATCACCAACAGCAACTTGAAGTTGCACCTGGGCTTGGTGGAAAAGTCGATTGAATTCCCTACCGCTCCTGGCAGCAACGGCGAGACCGACTTCTTCATGGTGATGCGCAAAATGATTCCAGACGCCAACGGTACGGCTTTGCCCGCAACAATGGCCTCAGGCACTCCTTTTGTGTACACTGCTAAGGTTAAAGTACCTACCTATGTGTACAAATTGGCTGAAGTAGCCTTGGTTGCTTGGGTACAAGACATGACCACGAAAGACGTGAAGAACGCTGGTTACAGCGCTCCTCAGCCGCTGAACGGTCCTGTGTTTGACGCCGGCATTTTGTCTGTGGCTCAGCACTCCGGCGGCCTGTGCAACACCGCCTACACGCCTTCTGCGACGATCACCAACGCCGGAACCAGCGCCATTACTTCCGCAGCAGTACAGTACATCCTGAACGGAGGTACTCCTGTGGTGCAGAACTGGACCGGTAGCTTGGCCGCCGGCGCATCCATTGCCGTAAACTTCCCTGCCTTGACTTTGGCAGGCGGTGCCAACACTTTTGTGTATTCCGTAGGCGCACCCAATGGAAAGGCCGATGCCAACACCATGAACAACACTGCTCCTTCTTTGCGCATCTCAACCATTGGAACGTCTCCCTTGGCCACCCCGTACAACGAAGGTGTTGAAGCGGCAACCACGACGGCATTGCCTGCTTCTTCAGGTTTGATCCAAGGTGGAACTTCACCCCGCTTGTTCGTCATCAGCAAGGCAGGTGCAGGAACCACCCAGAACTTGGGAGGTTTTGCTCAGTCGGACAAGTCTTTGATGATGGATTTTTACTTGATCGCCGCAGGTGGAACCGTTTCTGTAACCACTCAGAAATTGAACTTAGCCGGTTTGACCAGTCCTAAATTGTTTTTCCAACACGCACACGCTCAGTACGACGGTACGGAACCCGATCAATTGAAGGTTTCTGTATCTACCGATTGCGGAGCTACTTGGACGGAAGTGTTCAACAAAACGGGCAACCAATTGGCTACCCGCACTCCGGTTGGCAACAATACGCGTTTCTTCCCAACGGCAAGCGAATGGAAGCAAAACTCCATTTCCTTGGCTTCTTACGCGGGTAACGCAGGTGTGGTTTTGAAGTTCGAAGGTGTTTCTGGCTACGGAAACAGCTTGTTCTTGGACAACATTTGGGTTTCCAACAACGCTTTGGGCGAGGACGAGTTGTCTGGCGCTTCTTTGAGCGTGTTCCCGAACCCTGCTTCGGACGCCGCTCGCATCGCATTGAACTTGGTGGACAACAGCCAGGTTTCCGTGAGCTTGACCAATCTGAACGGTCAGGTGGTTGCCGAATTGCCCGCACGCTCCTTGGCGGCAGGTGCACACGAATTGACCTTGCCGGTTGCCGGTTTGGCCAACGGTGTGTACACCGCTCGTGTGGTAACTAACGATGCGGTTCAAACCGTTCGTTTGACCGTAGCGCACTAATTTTCCATTTGCAGCAGGTCGCTGCACGCAAGGGGCCATTCCGCAAGGAATGGCCCCTTTTTTGTTATCTTCGTATTCTCACTCAGAAATCATGCGAACTTTTCTATCTGCATTGGCCCTTGGCCTCGCAACATCGGCCTGGGCTCAAGGATTGCCCCACGCACAAATCCAAACTTTGGAGTACAAAACAATTGACGCCGCGTCGGTGAACAACAACGGAAAACCGATGGTGGTCAGTTTCTGGGCAACCTGGTGCAAACCCTGCATCAGCGAATTGAATGCACTCAACGAATACTACGAGGATTTACAAAAAACAACCGGAGTAAAGGTGGTAGCCGTTTCGATTGACGACGCTCGAACGTCCGCGAAAGTTGGTCCTTTTGTAGCCGGTCAAGAGTGGGACTATACGGTATTGTTGGATCCGAACAGCGTCCTACGTCGCGCCATGGGAGTGAACAACGTGCCGCACACGTTCTTGCTGAACGGTAAAGGAGAAATTGTGTACCAGGCCAACAAATATGTTCCGGGCGAAGAAAAACACCTGATCGACGCCATCCGAGCTGCCGCATCGGGCAATGCTGAAGCCGCACCGGCAGGAACATCGAACCACTGAGCATGAATCGCATATCCGTTATCGGTGCCGCAACAACAGCGGTACTGAGCTGTGGTCTATTCGCACAACCTCTGGGAACCGGGGGGCAACCGGGCGAACTGCATGCCATTTTCCAATTCGACGGCCAGGCCTATGTTCGGGACAGTGTTTTAGATCCCACAGGGCAGTACTACCCCGAGGAGAAGTTCCGAGGTCAGGGATTTGCCACGTTTACCTACACGCAAGGCGGCCTGCGTGCTGGAATGCGGTACGAAAACTACCAAAATCCCATTCTGGGTTATCCCCAAGGCTTCAAAGGACAAGGCATTCCGTACCGTTTTGTTCAATTCGAACAAGACGGATTTGACATCACGGTAGGCAACTTTTACGAGCAGTTTGGCAGCGGCATGATTTTGCGCGCATACGAGGAACGTGCCCTGGGCTTGGACAACGCCCTGGATGGCGTTCGAATTGCTACACGTTGGAAAAACGGCCTGCAAATCAAGGGGGTTTTGGGCAAGCAGCGGCGCTATTTCGCTTTGGGCGAAGGAATTGTGCGCGGAGTCGACGCGGAATACAATCTGCCCTGGAAAGCCGGTGCCGCGGTTTTGGGCGGAAGCTTTGTGAGCAAATACCAGCCGGCAAACGATCCGGAATTGAACTTACCCGCGAACGTTGCCGCGGGAGCGTTGCGGTTCAACTTGGCCAAGGGCAAGTGGAGTTTGAACAGCGAATACGTGTACAAGGCGAACGACCCCTCGTTTGACAACGGCTACATTTACCGACCGGGACAAGCATTGCGTTCCACGTTGACCTACCGCACCAAGGGTTTTTCGGTTCAGGGTTCGGTGAAACGGATCGACAACATGAGCTTCCGGAGTGACCGCAGCGCTCAACAGTTTGATGTGTTTGTTAATTTTTTACCCCCCACATCAAAATTGCACACGTACGCGCTGCCCGCGCTGTTTCCATACGCTACCCAAATCAACGGCGAGCAAGGCGGTGAAATCGACGTTGTCAAGGCCTTTTCCAAAGGCAGTTGGTTGGGTGGGAAAACCGGCTTAACCGTGGCACTGAATGCTTCGTGGGCAGAATCGCTGGATAAGAGTCCGGTGGCAACGGGCGTTCCCATCGGGGCAATCGGCACGGACGGTTACCGTTCCGAATGGCTGAAACGCGGTGAAATTCCGTATTTCCGGGATGTGAACCTGGAACTTCGCAAGAAATTTTCCAAGACGTCTAAGGGAATGTTGACCCTGTACGACATCCGCTACAACAAAACCGTCTTGAACGACGGGGTTGCAGACGCCGTACTGTTGGCCAATCCCGGGCAAGATTCCCTGTTGACCGTGCGCGCCGCAGTGGCTGAATTCCAGCATCGATTGCCCAACGGTCAAACGCTGCGGTACGAAGGCCAGTGGAATACGGCAAACGGATTCCGCGGTGATGCGGTCATGGGATTGGTAGAATGGACGATGTCCGACCGATGGACCCTTGCCGTACAGGAAATTTACAACTACGGACATCCGTCCGTAGGCCGTCGCTTGCACTACCCCATTGTATCGCTCATTCATTTCTCCGGGAATACCCGAATTCAAATCAACTACGGCCGTCAACAACAAGGCATTTTCTGCGTGGGCGGAATCTGCCGGGTGGTACCTCCGTCCAACGGTTTGGCCGTTTCCTTCACCACTAGTTTTTAACCGATGCGCCACAATCTACGTACCTGGGTATTTGCTTGCTTGACGGCCGTATTGGGTAATACCGGCTGCGACACCGTGGACCAACCCTTTAAAAACGCCATCAATGTGGACTGGTCGTCGGTGGTGTATGGAGATACGGTTCGCCAGACGGAAAGCACGGTATACATCGAAGATTTTACCGGACACACCTGCAAAAACTGCCCGAAGGCCACCAAAGTACTGGTCAAATTGGACTCGTTGTTCGGCGATCGCGTGGTTCCGCTGGCCATCCACGCGCGCAGCAGCGGATTCTCCAACGTTGACACTTCCTACCCCACCGATTTCAGCACCCCAGAATCAGAGGCCTTATGGAACTACTTTGGTCCGCCCATTGGATTGCCCAACGGCATGGTGCAACGCGCTGACTACCCCACCAACCAATGGAAGTCGTACACCACATGGCAAACACGTGCCGTTAACTTTTTGGCCGAACCGCCTCAAGTACTTTTTGAAGTGGTCCCGGGCTGGAACGAGGACGGACGGCAAACCGTGCTTCAATACCGCCTAACGGCGGCAGCGGCTACTTCCAATCCCGTCCACGTGGCCTTTTACCTGACCGAAAGCGGGATTGTTTCCCCGCAACTGATGCCGGACAACACGCGCAACCGCAACTACATCCACAACCACGTTTTACGTGCTGCGCCAAAAGGTATTCTGGGACTTTCCGCCCTGCCTGCCAACAGCACGTTGGGGACAACCCACAGCGGCTGGGTTGCGTACGAAATCCCCACAGCGTGGAAGGCCGACCGCGTCGACTGGATTGCCGTAGCGTACGACGCAGTAACCTATGAGGTACTTCAAGCGGTAGCCGTACCGACTCGGTAAGGCCCGTATGCGTTCGGCGTTTATCGCTTGAAATCGCATTTTAATCCGGACGGTCGGGCTCTTGTTGCCGCGCACGACGCGCGGCCGATCGGTTCTCCTGCCATTTGGCATACCCGGCACGCATCAACGGACTCTTGCCAAATACTTGGGCAAAGGCCTCCTCGTCCAACTGCCGCCAGTCCAACTCCGTCCATTGGGTCCAATTGCCTTCGGGTGCAAAGCGCGCTTCCGAATGGGGTTTGGCGTGTCGGTTCCACGGACAAACCTCTTGGCAAATGTCGCAGCCAAACGTCCAGCCGTTGAGATCCGAAACCAACGATTCAGGTACTGCGGCGTGCAGTTCTATGGTGGCGTGGGAAATGCACTTGTTGCTGTCCAAAACACCGGGTTGAATCAAGGCTTGGGTAGGACAGGCATCCAAACAACGCGTACAGGTTCCGCAATGGTCCGTAACGGGTGGATCCGGTGGCAAATCGATGTCCACGATCCATTCCGCCAAGAAGAAATAGGAACCCACCCCTTTGGCCAACAGCAAACTGTTCTTACCAACCCAACCCAAGCCGCTCCGACGGGCCCAGGCCCGTTCCAAAACGGGTGCGGAATCCACAAAACACCGACCCGCAACGGCACCCACCTCGGATTGCCAGGCCTCCATCAATTCAAACAGTCGGTCTTTTACCACGCGGTGGTAGTCCTCGCCGTAGGCATAACGAGCAATCTTCGGGACGTTAACATCGGTGATTTGCTCCTGTGCTGGGAAGTAATTGTACCGCAGGGACACCACGGTTTTGGCACCGGGCACCAACTTTCGGGGATCCAAACGCTTGTCAAAATGATTGGCCATATACCCCATGGAGCCGTGGTACCCACGCGCCAACCAGGCTTCCAGCCCCACGGCCTCTTCCTCCAGAAAATCTGCGCGCGCTACGCGGCAATCGCCAAATCCCAGGCGCTCCGCATGCCGCAGGAGCGACGCCTTCGCCTGCGCGGCGTTCATGCGTTCATTCCGGGATCAAACAAGCCGTGCTGCGGTCCTTTGCGGCCCAAATGGGCATAGGCCTTATCCATAGCTACCCGACCGCGTGGAGTCCGCGCCAAATAGCCTTCTTGAATCAAATAAGGCTCGTACACCTCCTCCAAGGTATCCGCTTGCTCGCCAACGGCCGTACCCAGAGTGGACAAACCCACCGGGCCGCCCCGGAATTTGTCGATGAGCGCCAACAGCAGCTTGTTGTCCATCTCGTCCAGTCCGTGCTCGTCCACGTCCAAAGCGTCCATGCCCATGCGCGCTATGGCCACATCGATGGTGCCGTCTCCCTTGACCTGGGCAAAATCGCGTATGCGCCGGAGCAATGCGTTGGCAATACGCGGAGTAGGGCAAGCTTCTGAAAAGCCTAAGGTGGGTATCTATAACGTTAAAACCAAGAAGA
>CAYXHJ010000030.1:0-3822 GCA_964464855.1 uncultured Owenweeksia sp.
GTGGCAAGCCACAACGCAAGCACCGCATCCAATGCACGAGTTCAAGTCAATGCTCATGTTCCACATGTGCAAGGTCTTGTGGTCGTGGTCTGGCCATAAGTTCGCCTCGTTGGCGCTGACACTGCCCTGAAGGGTGTGGAATTCGGCTTTCTCGTTCCAAGACTTACCGGATGCGTCCGCCAAGAAGGTCGCCAACGTGGTTTCGTTGACAATCTTGCGGCCCATCATGGTGTTGCCCAACTGAACAGAAGCAAACTCGTGCTCGTCTTCTGCCAAGGAAACTTTAGCCACCACGTAGGCAGAACCGTTGTTCATCAAGGAGAAGGCATTGACGCCCAAACCGTCGGCAACTTTACCGGCTTTCGAACGACCGTAGCCCAGTGCCAGACCCAATGTACCTGCGGCCTGACCCGGTTGAATCCAAGCAGGAACGCGCTCCAAAGTTGTTCCGTTCACCGTCAACGTTACGTACGAGCCGTTGATGGCCCCATTGCTTTCCGCGTTGTTTTCAACACCCAATTTCAAGGCATCCGCAGCGGAGATGGTAACGTAGTTGTCCCAAGTTACGCGCGTAATGGGATCTGGGAGTTCGTGCAACCAAGGGTTGTTGGCTTGGAAGCCCGCGCCAACGGCCTTTTGGTAGAATACCACTTCCCATTCGCCGGTGGCCGCTTTAGCTGCTTCTTCAGCCGCAACGGATGCTCCAGCCAATGCCTTGGAGGCTGCTGCTGCACCGGCACCTGAAGCGCCATCGGTCAACACGACTCCACCGTCGTGAAGCACAGTGTTCACAGACATTCCGCGTGCGGCGATGGCCGCGCGAACTACGTCCTTGTAGGAGGTAGAATCACCCAAAAGGGACATGAGTACCTCTTGTGCGGGCTTGCTGTCAAACAACGGCGCAATGGTTGGTTGCGCTACGGCGTAATGGCCGGCTACGGGGGTGTAATCGTTCCAAGACTCCAAGTAATGGGGTACTGGAGCGGCATAGGTGCACAGAGCAGCCGTTTCGTCCAATCGGTCTGTTAGGGCCAAGGAGAACGACGCCTTCTTGATCAAATCAGCAAAACCCGGTACTGCATAGGCGGGATTGGTACCCCAAACCACCAAAGCACCGACGCGACCCGCCTTCAGGTCTGCTGCCAAATTGCTCAAGGAACGATCGTTGCCTTGTGCAACGTATACGGGCTTTCCGGCCTGCACCGTGGTGCCCATGTTGGACAATGCAGCGTTGATGGCAGCCGCCAGGTGCTCGTTCGCACCAACATTGCCGCCTGAAAACACAACAGACGCACCCTTGTGGGCCAACAAATCTTTAGCCGCTCTGTCCAAAACTTTCTTGGCGTCGGCATTCAAAGCACCTACGCGCACCGATGCGCCGGCAACTTTGTTGTACAGGTACGCCAACGCAGAACCGTATTCGGAGGCTTTCACCTTAACGCGTTGATCCGCGTTCGAACCCGACAGAGACAAATTAGCTTCAAACTGGTAGTGTCGGCTCATGCCAGCACCCGGCTTGCGGCCTACAGCGTAGTCTGCAGCCATTTGCTGTGCCATACCAGCGCCCAAAAAGTCTTCGCCAATGGAGACGATGACTTTGGCCGACTTCAGATCGTAGTACGGCAACGCGCGGTTGCCGGTGAGTGCTTCCCAAACATCCAACTTCTGGCTGACGCTGGCAGCGTCCCATTGAACGTGGTTAAAATTGGCGTAGGCACCGCGAACGCGCTCAATTACACCTTTGGTGGAGGGACTGAAAACAGACGAGGTCAACAAGGTGAAGGTTTTACCTTCTGACTTCGCTTGGTCCACAGCGGCTTTTAAAGCAGCTTCAACTTTTTTCCAGTCGGTAGCTTCTTCGCCCTTTACAGGGGCCTTCAAGCGAGCTGAATCGTACAACGACAAAACAGAAGCTTGTGCACGAGCCGTGGTCCCGGAATTGAAAAACCCTTTGTCGCCTGGCTCAACCTTGATGGGCCTGCCTTCGCGGGTCTTGATCAATACAGAAGCAAAATCTTGACCGTCTGCATACGAGGTAGCGTAGTAATTGGGGATACCGGGGGTAATGGCGTCCGGTTTCACCACGTACGGAATGCTCTCTACGATGGGGTTTTCACAAGCCGCCAAAGTAGCTGCCGCCGTTGAAAATCCAACAAACTTCAAGAAGTCGCGACGCGAAGTGTTCGCGGATTCCAATACGGCGCCGTCGCCCAAGATTGCCTCTACCGGCAACTCCTCTGCGAACTCGTTCTGCGCCAGTTTTTGTGCAACGGGCGTATTGCCCAGTTCATCAAAACCTTTCCAATATTTCTTTTCGCTTGCCATAGTCTCGATTAATAGTGGCATTTACCGCATTCCAAACCACCGATCTTGTCCACGGTGATCTTCTCGCCTTGGTATTTGGCCTTGAGTTTGTCGTGCATTTCAGCGTAATAACCGTTGGATTCCGTTTTTACTTCGGTCTCGCGGTGGCAATTGATGCACCAGCCCATGGTCAATTCGGAATACTGGTACACCTCATCCATGGTTTCAACCGGACCGTGGCACGTTTGGCATTCTACCCCACCAGCAGTAACGTGCTGAGCGTGATTGAAATAAGCCAAATCAGGCAGGTTGTGGATGCGCACCCATTTGATGGGTTTCTCTTCATAACCTTCGATATAAGCACGCTTTTCAGCATCCCAACCGATGGCCTCGTAAATTTTTGCAATCTCAGGAGAACGCTCCCCACCGTACTTCAATTGACCGGTAGTGGAGTCGGTAATTTCCGAGCCGTCGATGTACATGTGGCAGTTCATGCAAACGTTTGCCGAAGGAATACCGCTGTGCTTGCTGTGGCGTGCGGAAGAGTGGCAGTAGTTGCAGTCCACTTTGTTTTGACCGGCGTGCACCTTGTGTGAGAAGGCAATCGGTTGGTGGGGCTGGTAATTTTGCTCCACACCAATTCCGGACAAATAGCTGTACAACGCCTGCAAGAACCACAGAACCAAAACGATGGTTGCAAAGGTCATGAAACGCTTATTGGCGATGAGCAGCTTGGTGAAGCCGTCCAAATCCTGACGGAGGTTGGTGGGCTCCTCGCCGTTTACCTGTTTCAGGGTGTTGCGAATGCGGAGCAACAGCACCACGAACAACGTCAGGAACGACGCAAGTATGATTAAAGTCAACGGAGAATTGTCTTCCACTGGG
The DNA here is from genome assembly GCA_964464855.1 of uncultured Owenweeksia sp. GTDB lineage: Bacteria > Bacteroidota > Bacteroidia > Flavobacteriales > Schleiferiaceae > CAMDTE01. The sequence continues at coordinate 3,190 of CAYXHJ010000030.1, forward strand.
GCGGCAGCTGCAGCCGCGCCAGCCGCAGGAGCGGCACCCGCAGCAGGTGCATCGCCAGCGTCGGTGTACGCAATGATGCTGCGAATGTCGTCGTCGGACAGGGCTGGGAAGTTGGTCATGACCGAACCGCCGTACTCGTTGAAAATGGCAATAGCGTCCGCATCGCCGCTGGCCCGGAGGGCCGCATTGTTGCGAATCCACTGGATCAACCACTGCTCCGAGCGTCTCTGAGACACGCCGGCCAGTGCAGGACCCACCAATTTCTTGTCGAGTTTGTGGCAGGACGCGCAGTTCTGCTTAAACAGTTTTTTGCCGAGTTCGAGATCGGCTTCGGCTTGTGCCGAAAAACCTAACGAAGTGAAAGCCAGTACTGTGAACAGTAGCAAGCCCGCAAGTCGGCGGAGGGAAGAGGCGTTTTGCTTCATAAATGTTGCCTGGGGCATCGTTCAACCAAACGGGGCAAAATTAATTCACAAACAGGCCTTTTCCGCCCATCTATCGTGGCTTTTTCTAATTTATACGAATTCTAAATAAGGACGAGGGATGGAATTACGGCCACTCATTTGTCCTATCTTCGTAGGATGCGCAGTAGCACATTTCTACGGATCCTGTTAATCGGCTTTGCTTGGGGAA
>CAYXHJ010000030.1:3832-4277 GCA_964464855.1 uncultured Owenweeksia sp.
AGGCACAAAGCTTGGACAGTGCATGGGCTCGGTACGCCGCTCTACCGGAATCTCAAAAGGTCAGTAAACCCGTCCCGACGGCGTACCGCATACAATTGTTTAGCGGATCAAGGTCCGACGCCTTGGCATTGCGCAACAAGTCACGAGCGCTGGTTCCCGACTCCAACGTCACGATGCAATTTGATGCTCCGTATTTCAAAGTTTACGCTGGCGTTTACACCTACCGCATGCAAGCAGAGCGCCACCTCCCCGCTTGGCGACTCCTTTTTCCCGGAGCCTTCGTGGTTGAGGCTCCCCTACGGAGGAACAGCATTCCCAAGGAACGATTGCGCACAAAAGTCGAATAACTAAAAAGGGCCGCCTGCGTTCGGGCGACCCTTTTCAATGAAAGCCTTTTCGGGCATTAAGCGGCATCCAAATGCGGTTTGAGAATGCTCGCCAGTTG
>CAYXHJ010000030.1:4287-11229 GCA_964464855.1 uncultured Owenweeksia sp.
GGCGCCAGATAGGTTCTCCGTTCTTGAACAATATCAAAGTAGGCACCCCTTGAACCTGCAGCGCTCCTGCCAATTGCGGGTTTTGGTCCACGTCGATCTTGATGACCTTGACTTTGCCGGAATGTTCCTTGGCGAAAACTTCCAATTGGGGTGCCAGCGCCTTGCACGGACCGCACCAGGTTGCAAAGAAGTCCACCAAAACCGGGGTTGGACCCGAAATGAGTTCGCCAAAAGATCCTTTCGCCATGACGTTTTGTGCTTTATGGTTACTTGACGGTTTTCTTCCCGGCTGCCTCCCAAGCTAAAATTCCCCCTTGAAGGTGTACGGCTTTTTTGAAACCCAAGGACCGCGCACGGGCTAAAGCCTGCCCGCTCCGTCCACCGGAGCGGCAGTACAAGTACAGCGGAGCATTTTTATCCAACGCGGCCAAACGCTTTTCAAAGTCGGCACCGTAGATATCAATATTCACGGCACCGGGCAAATGGCCCGCAGCAAATTCCGCAGGGGTGCGCACGTCCACCAATTGTCCTTTGTTTTGGATGCTTTTTTCAAAAACTGCCGGGGCTTGGTCTGCCGCGGTGTTGCTTTGGGCACAGGCGGTTTGTCCCAATCCAAGCGTTAGCAGCAAAGCCACAGCCAGCAATCGGGTCCACGGGCCGGCGTTGTGCACTTGGTACCCCTTGCCCTTTAGGATGGACGCCGCTTGGGCAGAACGCATACCGGAGGCACAGCAAACCACCACGGTCTGTTCTTTCTTGACTTTCTTTTCCACCTCGGTCAAATTATTCAGAGGAATATTGATTGCTTTGGGGGCGTGTCCGCCTTGAAATTCACCGGGCGTCCGAACGTCTACCACGATGGCGCCGTCGGCCACCAACTGCTTGTAGTCCACTCCCGGACCCATGAGCTTTTTGAAAAATCCAAACACGGCCTCCATTTACATTTTATGAATCTGAACGTCGGTCCAGCCGCCGCCGTTGTGCAGACCTTCTACGCCGTGGGACTCCAAGAACATTTTGGCTTGAGCGCTCCGGTTGCCGCTGGCACAACACAAAACGATGGGTCGCGAAAAGGCGTTGATTTCTTCCACACGATCCGGTACGGTTTGCAAGGGCATGTTGATGGAACCGGGGACATGGCCCATGGAGAATTCGCCTTCCGAACGTACGTCGATGATGGTGGCCTTAGGGTCGTTGATGATTTCGTTCATGGTGTGAGCAGAATTGATTCGTTTACGGTGCAAAAGTACGGGTGCATTCCGTGGCGTGAAGTGACTGAAGTCACGGCGACGAAACGGTCAACGCGACGCTGGACGCTTGTTCTTTTCCAGTGCGGGCTGGCCGTTGGTCATCCAGGCTGGACCCGGGCGGCCCAGGAGGTAGTGGTCAAAAAACTGCTGCATGCGCACGGTGAGGTCTACCCGATTGGGCCGCTCCGTGAGGTTGTGGTCTTCTCCGTTGTACACGAGCATCCAAACCGGCGATTCGTTGCGCCGCAAAGCCATGTACAGTTCAATTCCTTGCGTGTACGGCACGGCCCCGTCTTTGTCGTTGTGCATGATGAGCAAAGGGGTACGAACTTGATTGGCAAAGAAGACGGGTGAATTGTCCAAATACCGTTGGCGGTCTTCCCAAAGGGTTTTGCCCAACCGACTCTGGGTACGCTCGTATTGAAACTGTCGGGACATTCCGGAGCCGTAACGGATGCCGCCGTAAGCGCTGGTCATGTTGGAGACTGGAGCACCGGCCATGGCGCAAACATACCGATTGGTTTGGGTAATGAGGTACGCCGTCTGGTAGCCGCCCCAACTCTGACCTTGAAGCCCCATGCGTTTGGCGTCCAAACGCTTGTCTGCCGCAAGGGCCGCGTCCACTCCGGCATTGATGCAGGTGAGCGCACTGGGTCCGGGCTTGCCGATTTCGTAGGCAATGTCTGGGATAAATACAGCGTATCCCCGGCTCACGAAGTATGGAATGTTGACCGTGGATGCCGATGGAGCCGGAGCGCGGTACCGGTGCAAATCGTCCGAGTTGCGCTCGTAGAAATAAACCACGAGCGGTATCGAAGCTGGTGCGGAGGTTGCCCCACGCGGCGTGAAGAGCAAGCCCTCCAACTTCTGGCCCAAGGCGTGGTAGGTGACCAACCGAACTTCCGGCCAGCGAAAATATTGCTGCTGCGGATTCAACGCGGTTACGGCAACCGGCGCTGCTTTGGGCTTGGATACGTGCCACAAATTGGAAGATTCCCGCACGGATTCGCGTCGGAATACCAACGCCGGTCCGGTTTTGGCGGCGGCAGCGGCCGTGTAGCTGTGCGGGCCATAGACCAACGTATCCCACGTTTGGGTGCGGTAGTTGAACCAGCCGTATCCGGAAGACTTGGTGGGCTCGTGAAACCAGGACACCAACCAAGGAGTTTCCTCCAAATAGCGCTGTTCCGGACGCTCCAAAAGGACGCGCCAACGGGTTTCGGAGGATCGGCCCTTGCCCCCCGTGAGGCAGTACGGTTTGCGCTGGCCCGACGGATCACACGCCCAAAGGTCGTAGGCGTCGTAAACCACCATCACACTGTCTTTCCGCGTAAAGCCTCCTAAGCCATACGCATCGGGAAACGTCGGGAGGTCGTGCTCTTCATCGAATAAAGGAGTGCGAATGCCTGCTGATGCGAAGCGCGACGAAGAATCCGCTAAACTCCAGGTGCGGTACTGACGCTCCCGTGGATCCCAGGCGAATGCATAGCGGCCGGATGGGCTGATGCGCGGCGTTTCCAACAGTCCTTCCCCCAGTGGAACGGTGCGTCCGGACGCCAAATTAAAGGCTTGCGCATTGCGCGGTACCGGGGTTTCGTAGGTGCTTTGCCACTCGTAGGGGGTATTGTCTACCCGAACGGCCCAATCCGAATAACCCTGTGCGTTGTACCGAGCTTCGCGCCAATCGGGTGTTTCCACTGCGCGAAATCCAAAGTTCGCCAGGGAGAGCCGACCCTGAAACGTGCGCTTTTCGTCTTCTTTTTTGTTGATCAACTGCACCGTTTGAATTTGCGGATCGCGCCACCCCCAGATGTCCAGGGAGAATTTCTCCTCGTCCAAAAGCGTGTCTTTCTCCGCAGCCTTGGGGACGGGCCTGTAGCCCAAAAGGAGCCAGCGCTCATTGTCCGCAAAAACCAGTGCTTGGTGGGGCGACGGCTCGTGCAAAGGTGGAAGATTGGCGTATCCAGACTCCAGCCAAACCTTGGTCTTCCCAGCGGTGTGTCCGCTCAACTTGTACCGACGGACCGCTGCCTTGGCCGTATCGGAGGTATGTACCCACGCCAGATGGGTGCCTTTGGGATGCACCGCAAGCTGCGCAACTTCTTCCATTCCCTGGTCCAAGAGGGTCCAGCCGGCAGGCGTCCAACGCCAAACCTTGGCCGTACCCTTTCCCTTGCCCGGCTTCGCTTGCCAAGCGAGGAGTACGGCCGCATCGTCTGCCCAAACAAAGGACTTGGTGCGGGCCAAAGTATCCGTTTTGCCGTTGGACAAATTCCGAACAAAAAGCGTATTTCCCTCCGGCTTTTTCGGGTCCTTCTTCTTGCCTGGCGTGTAGGGTGCCGCTGTCCAGGCCACAACGCCCTGGGCACTTTTGGGGAAGGAGCACGCATGGGCACGCCCCAGTGTATCCACTTTCTTACTGGATAAATCCACCAAGGCATAGTGGGCCTTGGGCAAATCTTCGGTCTTGACTTTGTCTTTTTTGAGTTGACGGATTTTGGACGCTGGCGCGGGTATGCGGACCAAGGCACGCTGACTCAACGCATCAAAACGAACCCAATCCGCCCGAGATAATGACCATTTTTGACCCGTCGCAGCGGAATAAAAGTCCAACCGAGCGTCCCCTACTTGCGGGGAAACCACAGCGGCCGCGAAGCGGCCGTCTGGGGAAAGTTCGGAAGCGGAAATTCGTTCCCAACCGTCAAAATCAGATGGCTGAAGGCTTTTTTGCCCCCAGGCCGGAACGACCCCCAACAGGAGGACACAGAAAACGAGAGAACAGAATATTTTACCCTTGCGCATGCACCGAAGTTACGCAACCACCATCGTATGGTAAACGGCTTGCACGTCTTCGTCCTCCTCTAATTTTTCAATCAACTTCTCTACATCTGCAGCGGCTGCGGCATCCAAAGTCTTAGTATCCATAGGAATACGCTCAAATCCAGAGCTTAAAACTTCAATTCCGCGCTCTTCCAAAGCACGCTGAATGGATCCAAACTCCTCAAACGGGGCAAACAATACAAAGTGCTCCGTGCCCTTTTCTTCGTCCACTTCCGCAAAGACCTCTTCCACGCCGTAGTCGATCATTTCCAACTCAAAATCCTCCAAAGAAAGGTTCTTTTGATCGATTTTAAATTGGCACTTGCGCTCAAACAAGAACTCCACCGAACCGCTGGTTCCCAGCGAGCCGTTGCATTTGTTGAAGTACGAACGAACGTTTCCAACCGTACGCGTTCCGTTGTCCGTAGCGGTCTCCACCAACACGGCGATTCCGTGGGGCGCATAGCCCTCGTACACCATCTCCTTGTAGTCTGCCTGGTCCTTGGAGGTGGCGCGCTTGATGGCGCGTTCCACGTTGTCCTTGGGCATGTTGGCGTCGCGCGCGTTCTGCATCAACGCCTTCAACCGGCTGTTGGCTTCCGGATTGGGACCCGACGCCTTTACGGCCATGATGATGTCTTTCGAAATTCGGGTAAAGGTTTTGGCCATGCTGGCCCAACGCTTCATCTTTCGGTTCTTACGGTATTCAAACGCGCGTCCCATGCTGAGGTCTTTATCGGATAATCGGGTGCAAATTTACAACACTTCCCACGTGCGGCCACCCGCAAACATTTCGTCCAAGGTCGTCGCTGTTTCCGTGGGCGGCAACGCAGCTACCAAATCTTCGTACACCGGACGTTGCACGGCATAGAGCACGCCAAAAGGACGAACTTCTCCGTGCATCTCAGCCAAAATTCCCGCTTTCACGCGGTCCGTTTCGTCGTGGATCCAGCAGTCGTTGGCGGACCAGGTTCCGTCCGTCAAATCGACGGTACGTGGAACGAGACCGTCCAAAATCAATCCCCGAGACTGGTTGGGACCAAAGATCAGCGGCTGTCCGTGAACCACCGGCAAGAAATGCAGGGCTTTCTCTTCCTTACCGCTGAAGGCGTCGAAGGCACCGTCGTGAAACACGTTGCAGTTCTGGTAGATTTCCACAAAGGCACTTCCCGCATGGCCGTGGGCGCGGTGCAACACGGTGCGCAGGTGTTCGGGGTCGCGGTCCATGCTTCGGGCGAGGAAGGTGGCGCCGGCTCCCAGTGCGAGCGACGTCGGCACAAAGGGTTCATCCACAGCACCGGTGGGACTGGACTTGGTCCGCTGCCCTACCCCGCTCGTGGGGCTGTATTGACCTTTGGTCAAGCCGTAGATTTCGTTGTTGAAGAGCAAAATGGGGGCCTTGACGTTGCGACGAAGCAGATGAATCAGATGATTCCCACCAATGGACAATGCGTCGCCGTCTCCCGTAACCACCCAAACGTCCAAATCCGGACGGGTCATGCGCAATCCGGTCACCAGCGCCGGTGCTCGGCCGTGGATGCTGTGCACCCCGTACGTATTCACGTAGTACGGCATGCGGCTGGAGCAACCGATGCCGCTCACCACCACCGTTCGGTCCGGATCCGCGTCCAATTGGGCCAAAACCGTTAAAAACTGTTTCAGGATGGAGTAGTCCCCGCAGCCGGGGCACCACCGCACGTCCTGATCCGATGCGTACTCGTTTGCGGTGGCCATGTCAGCGAATTTCTGCTAAAGTTTGAAAAACGGCCGCGCGCAACTCGTCGGTGGTAAACGGCAGGCCTTGGACTTTGTTCGCACCGCGCGCATCCACGAGCGTTTCGGAGCGTATCAAGTGGAGCAGCTGTCCGCCGTTCAACTCGGCCACCAAAACCCGTCGGAACCCGCGGAGCAAGGGTCCCAAATCTTCCGGAAGGGGGTAGACGTGGCGAAGGTGCAGATGCGCCACGGAGACACCTTCGGTCCGCAAGGACTCGGTTGCCGCCTTCAAACTGCCGTAGGTTCCGCCCCACCCCACCAGCAAAACGTCGCCCTCTGTGGCTCCACATTCGCAGGCCGACGGTTCGTAAAAGCGTCGAACCCGGTTCACTTTATGCGCACGGGCCGCAACTTGCGCGGCGTGGTCTTGGGGAGCGTAGGATATATTTCCGGTATTGGGCTCTTTTTCCAACCCCCCAATGCGGTGGGCCAACCCAACCTGTCCGGGAACTGCCCACGGACGGACGCCATTGGCATCGCGCGTGTACGGCGCAAAAGGATTGCCGTCTGCGGGAGCACCGTCCGGGCGGGAGGTGTTGATTTCCGGCAAGTCCGCAGCAGATGGGAATTTCCAGGCCTCGGCACTGTTGGCCACAAAGCCGTCGGACAGCAACAAAACGGGCGTCATGCATTCCACGGCCATGCGCGCCGCCAAAAAGGCAGCATCAAACGCATCGGTAGCGGACCGAGCGGCCAAAACGGGCATGGGGGCTTCGCCGTGGCGACCGTACAAGGCTTGCATCAAATCCGACTGTTCGGTTTTGGTAGGCAAACCCGTGGACGGCCCGCCGCGCTGTATGTTGACCACCACCAGGGGCAGTTCCAGCGCCACGGCCAAGCCCAAGGCCTCTGCCTTCAGGCTGATTCCCGGGCCGCTGGAAGCCGTGCCGGCCAGCGAGCCACCGTAGGCGGCGCCAATGGCCGCAACCGCGGCCGCAATTTCATCCTCCGCCTGAAACACAATCCGATCGGCGCGACGGTGGCGAACCAATTCGTGCAGGATGTCGCTCGCCGGAGTGATGGGGTATCCGCCAAAAAAGAAAGGCAGACGGGCTTTTTCCGCTGCGGCCAGCAGGCCCAAAGCAATGGCTTGGTT
>CAYXHJ010000031.1:0-11159 GCA_964464855.1 uncultured Owenweeksia sp.
AAAGGCGAGCGAGGCCTGGAGCGTGTTTGAGCGTTCCGTTGATGCTTACCACCGTTTGGTGCCGGACCAGTCCGCCCCGGATGTTCCTTGGGATGTTCCTGTGCCCGTCGTTGATTCCACCAGTGAATGGGTGCGTTTGCTTTGGAACAAGGCGTGGATAGACGTCGTTCAGTGGCACGCCGAAGACCGCATCCGCGATCCGCACGTCGAACCGACGTCCGCCTTGGCGCTGAAGCGCCGCATCGATGCGCTCAACCAGCAGCGTACCGACGCCGTTGAATTCTTGGACGACTACTTGGAAAATACGGTACGTGGGCTGTCGGCATCGGTTGCGCCAACCGCGATGCTCTGGTTGCCCACGGAAACCCCGGCCTGGGCCTTGGATCGGTTGTCCATTTTGGCCCTTAAAATTTACCACATGTCTGCGGAAGCCAAGCGCCCCAACGCGGACGAAGAGCACCGTGTTCGGTGCCAAGGGAAGTTGGAAGTTCTGGTGCGCCAAAAAGTCGAATTGATGGAGTCAGTTGATTCGTTGTGGCACGCTTTGTGCACAAAACAAGCCCCGTACCGACGCTACCAGCAAATGAAAATGTACAACGACCCCACCACCAATCCGGTGCTTTATCGTACATTGGACTGAGATGAATCACCTTTTGGTCCTCCGCTTTTCCGCTCTGGGCGACGTTTCCATGGCAGCAACCGTGGTTCGCGCAGCTTTGGAACAGAATCCGGAATTGCACATTACGTGGGTGACCCGACCTTCCTTGGCCGAAAAGATTCCGGCGCATCCGCGGCTGGCTTTCTGGACCACAGACTTCCGCGGTGCTCAGCAAACACCGTGGGGGGTATTGGCGTGGATCCGCCAGCAAATGCGCACCGTAGCAGGTGAAGGTCGTCCCATTGAGGCGGTTGCAGATTTGCACCGAAACTTACGGACGCGTGTGGTTTGTGCCGGACTGGGTTGGCGTGGGCTGCCGGTGGAACGCTTGATTAAAGACCGTCCCCAAAGGCGTCATTTGCGCCTCAAGGGCGCGTTACACGCAGAGGCCATTACTCCGGTGACCACGCGGATGGCTGAGGTTTTCCAGCGCCTTGGATTGGCCTTGAATTGGACGGAGGAAACAGCACGTGCGGTATTGCCCAATCCAGTAACTCCGGCAACGGACCGAGCTCCTAAACTTTATTTTGCCCCTACGGCACGGCACAAAACCAAGCAATGGCCGCTGAACTACGCTCAAGACCTACTGAATTCTTGGATGGAGCGTGGGGGTGAGGCAGTCCTGGCCGGTTCGGCTGCTGAACGCCCGGAATTGGAGCGCTGGGTCAAGCCGGAATGGGGAAGTAGGTGTACCGTTTCCGCAGGCATGAACACCGAAGACGATGCAACACTGCGGCGCACGTGCCACGTTGCGGTTACACTAGACAGTGCCAATCTACATCTGTCGGTTCAATCCGGTCTTCCCGTGGTTTCCATTTGGGGCGGCACCCATCCAAAAGCTGGTTTTGTGGGCCTGGGACATCCAAACGTCCACGTTCTTCAAGCGCCCGACGCTGCGTTTCCCTGCCGCCCTTGCAGCATTTTTGGCAAATCCACCTGCGCATTGGGGGATGTTCCTTGCCTCCACGCGGTTGAAGTGAAGACCGTTCTGGACCGAGCGTGGGAAGTGGCTACTTCAGCGTAACCCGTTGATCGTGAAATAAAGGCGTTGGTTCGGAACAATTCCGACCCGCGGTCGTTATTCTTTTTGTGGAAGAACGACGATACCGATTGCGCCAAGGGCCAGAGATAGCCGGATACCTTCGGGACATCCAGGGGTCGCTGTTTTATTCACGGGATGGATTTTGGTGGACCGGACGTCCTATACTCTACGAACATGTGGACGAATGGACCGGTTGGTGGGACGCCCAACGCAAACGCATTTACGAATGGGATTTGGTGGAATACGCCACCTCTGAGACCAAAAAAGACCTTTTCGCCGTCTTGTGGGACGCCAGTGAGCGCTTATTTGGCTTGCGAAACATCAAAACCGATGATTTCCTGCCGTTCACCATTCGCGGGGTATCCCTTTTTGAAGCCTCACGTTGCAAAGTAATCTCGCACGTTTTCATCAATCCCGAATTGATGGAAGCCTGGGATTTGCGCGACGAATGACGCACTGGGGGCCACGGGTTGCTTGAGGCAAGTATTTACATCCGTTTACAACCGACTGTCGGACGTTCGGGGTTGGAAATTGCCGAAAATTTCAAACCATGCAACACGCTCGTGTCTACACCATTTCCTCGGGTGCCTGGCCTCGGCCGATTGAATTGGACGCAACGCATCGTCCCGGCGTACGGTGGGAGTTGATCGGATTTAGCGAACGAATTGTTCGGGAGTCGCCTCAGCGCGTGCGCCATGCCTGGCGAAGTACCCGACAACCCTGGCCTGCAGGCAAGTGGGTCATCAGTTTGTCCCCAGCGGCATTGCCCAAATCAGGAGCGGCCGTGGACCTGCCGCTGGCACTAGCGATCCATCTAGCCCACCGCAGAAAATCCACCAACCTGTGGGCCATGGGCGAACTTCATTTTGACGGCAGGGTCCTTTCCGTACCGGGCATACCGTCGTTGGTTTCAATTGCTTTAGCGCAAGGCGCACACCGAATTTTACTGCCGCTTGCATCCAAAAGGGATGTTGGCGATCACCCCAAGATTCGGTATGTTGAGACTTTAGAGGCTGCCTTTGCTCAATTGGATAATTGGGATCTTGAGGCAGCATCCGAGAGCCGTACCCTGGAAGTACAACCTTCTGGTCATCGTGAGGCCCCTGTTGCTTCGTTTAATTATTGGGATGCGTTTGAAGATCACCCAAAATTGCAGTGGGCAGCACTGGTGGCTGCACACGGGGGGCACCATGCGTTTTTTTGGTCCAAGCCTAAATTTCCCTGGCCGAACTGGGTGTCGCTGGTGCAGAGTTTGCAACGCAAAAAGATGTATTCCAAAGAGTTATCCAATCAACAATTTCCCATTCGATTGATTTCCAGCATTATGCCCTCATTGGGAAATGCGCCCGGGTTGATGGATCCATTCACCAATGAGGTGGCCCAAGCGAATGGTGGAATCTTGGCCATTGGTCGATGGCTGGAACAAGATTCCCGCATTGAAGATCGTTTAGCCACGGTTCTGGAGCGTGGTACAGCATTGTTGGGCAAAGGCCAAGACCTTTGGGCGGTCCCTACTCGATTTCAATTGGTTTTGGCCAGCGCCCCGTGTGCCTGTGGACCCATCGCTTCGTGCATTTGCAGCAACCATCAAATGCGCGCTTGGAAGCAGAAAATAAGAAAGCCATTTTTGGATCGTCTGGATTTGGGCTTGGACGATCAAAATTCAGATAAATTTCCCTCGCTTACTTGGTCCGATGCACTGGTCCAACTCGAAAAAGGAGATCAGGTTTGGACAAAGCGCTTTGTTCAATCTTCGGAGGAGCGTTGGACCAATCGACAAGTCCCCGTACATCGATTGCTTGATTTATTTCATGCGAACAAAGAAACCCTTAAATGGTTTGAAAAAGAACAAATTGGTGCACGATGGTTGGGAACTCGTATGGCACAAATTTTGCGTGTTTCCCGTAGTTTAGCAGATTTACAAGGTAGTTCCACTTTGGAGATCGAACACGTCAAACTGGCGATTCACCTGAATACCGCATTTGCAACATAATCCCAACTGCCCATGGGCCAAAGCACTACGCCTAATTTTAATCTCCTTTCACGCTTGCTGTCCAACGACCGCAGGGACATGGGGCGTGTGGTGGTATTCGCGACCTTGCATGGAGCCATTTCCTTGTCGTTTCCACTCGGCATTCAGGCCCTTATTGGTCAGATCATGGGCGGGAGACTTTCAGCATCTTGGTGGCTTCTGGTAGCGGGTGTTTTGTTCGCGATTGTCCTAGCTGGCGTATTGTACCTCATGCAGTTGCGTATCGTAGAGTTGCTTCAGCAAAGGATTTTTGTGCGTTCATCGTTTGAATTTGCCCACCGCATCCCCTTACTTCGTTCGGACGTTCTCCGAAAAGACTATTTACCGGATCTGATTAACCGCTTTTTTGATACGCTTACCGTTCAAAAGGAGCTCCCCAAATTGATTGTAGACGGTGCCACGGCGGTCCTCCAGATTTTCTTCGGTTTGTTGCTTCTGCTTCTTTACGATACCTGGTTTGTACTGGTGGCCATAGCCATCATTGCTTTGGTGGTGTTGGCCATACGCGTTAGTTTGTACCGCGGACTTTCCACCAGCTATCAAGAAAGTACGTACAAGCATGAAGTTGCACAACAATTGGAGGAAATGGCTCGAATTGGACCTGCCTTAAAGGCGGAAGGAGAGACGGCTCGTGCTCACGCTCGGGTGGATGACGCGGTAAATCGTTATTTAGACGCGCGAACTCGGCATTTTCGAATCCTGTACGGTCAGCACATTTGGATGGTCATTGTGCGATTTGCATTTACTGCGTTGCTGCTGATTGCCGGGGGAGCTTTGGTGGTGGAGCGAACCGTAAGTATTGGTGAGTTTGTTGCCGTCGAAATCGTTTTTTTCATCATCATGAACAATGCGGAAAAGATTTTTCGCCTTCTGGAAGGTTTGTACGACGTACATGCGGGGGTAGAGAAAATTGCTTCTGTGGTTCAGTTACCGTTGGAACAGCAGCCCGACGGCGGAAGCCCGGGTGCTAATTTGCCGGCGTGGGAATTGGAGTGGAGCGCTTGGGGATTACATATCTCTGCTGGAAAGAAAGTGGGTTTGGTGTTGGGTGAAGGAACGCAAGTTCAACCTTTTTTTGAAGCACTTGCCATGCCTCTTTCAGAAGCTGGTGAGGGATTGAAAATTAATGGATTGTCCGTTCAACTCTGGGATCAGAAGGAATATGCACAGCGTATGGAGGACAATCTTCCTTATTACGGCTTTGTCTCCGGATCCGTTATGGAGAATCTGATGCGTAGAGGTGCCCATCGCGAGGAGATCGTCGCGACCTTGTTGCGACTGGGGATGCAGCCTGAACATTTTGGTGAGCTCGGTTGGCAGACGCAAATTCATCCTGATTTCTTCCGTTGGCATCCGGAACTCGCCATGCAGCTGCACAGTGCTCGAGCTTTGGCGGGTGATGCTTCACTCCGGATCATGTACGATGCATTGGCCGGCCTCAGGCCAAAAGAACGCGAGCGCTGGTTGGACGAAATGTTGCGAGCAGCTCAGTCGGGTACATTGGTGTGCATTACGCATCGAAAAGACGCACTGAAGCGGATGGATGAGGTAGTTGTGGTACAAAACGATAAATGTGTGTACCACGGATCGTGGAGCCAAATGCCAAATGAACTCAAAGCACACGAAATATGCTGAATTTGAGCGATGAGCGTGTGGTCGAGCAAGTTGACGTACGCTTCCTAAAAACACTTGAAAAGACCACAACCAAAGGGAACTTGTTGTCTGCACAACGCTGGGTGATTGTGACGTCGGCATTTGTCATCGCTGCCTTGTTTTTGCCCTGGACGCAAAACATCACAGATTATGGTGTCGTCACTGTTCGAGAGCCCAATGCCCGTCCTCAATTGGTTACGGCGGTGGTGTCCGGACGAATTGCCGAATGGCGGGTTCGTGAGGGCGATACCGTCAAAAAGGGGGACACTTTGGTTTACCTCGGCGAAGTGAAGGAAGACTACATGGATCCGCAATTGTTGGTTCGGCTGAGTTCCGAGTTGGAGGCCAAAAAGAGTGCCTACAATTCCTACCTCAACAAGGCAAATGCACTCGAGGATCAGTGGGTTGCTTTGCGTCGGGCGGGTGGATTTGACGTACGCGCAACAACATTGAAAGCCATCAGCGATTCCGCTGAGGCGGCGGCGCAACGCATTTCACTAACGCTGGCCGAACGCCAGATGGCCCGGGCGGACACGTTGGCGCGAATTGGGGTCAAGAGTTTGTACGAGTGGGAACAGCGTCAGGACAAGTTTCAAGAAACGAAGTCGAAGTCGATTTACGCCAACAACAATGTGGATCGGGCTAAAGCAGACATTGAGTGGAAGCGTTCCTCGTACCGCGAGAAAGAGGCAAAACTGGTGTCCGATCGCGCCGCAGCCCTTGCCGACGCTGCCTCTGCGCAGGGAGAAGTACAAAAATTGGAGAGCAAATTATCCAGCCTCCGGATCCGTGTGGACAATCGTTACCTGCTGGCTCCGGCAGACGGGCTGGTGTCTCGAATTTTTATTCCAGGATTGGGTCAAACCGTCAAGGAGGCCGATCCCTTGGTTGAAGTGGTACCGACGGCCGGTTCACGTGCTGTAGAAATGCAAATTCCGCCCCAAGATATTGCACTGGTTCACGTTGGACTCAACGCCCAAATTGCTTTTGACGGTTGGCCGTCGCTTCCTTTACCGGGGTGGCCATCGGGGAGCACGGGAGTGTTTGCGTCGAAAGTTGTTGCGGTCAGTCCAACGCCAGCGGCCGATGGTAAATTCCGCATTCTATTGGTACCTACGGAACCGTGGCCGGATGAGTTGGCCTTAGGCACCGGTACGTACGGTGTTTTGCTGCTGAAGAATGTGCCTTTGTGGTACGAGATTTGGCGACAGTTCAACGGTTTTCCGCCGGATTACTACCTGCCCGCGGGTTCGGCTGCAAAAGGTAAAAAATCATGAGGCGTAGTGCACTTATGGCCTTGGGCCTGGCTGCTGCGAACGCGGTACTTGCGCACCCCACGAATCCCGTTAGCTCCGCATTGGGTAAAGATGTAGTTTATTTACGAGCGACGGGTTCTAGGGACACTGCATCGTGGACGTACGGCGAGTTCCTCCAGGAAGTTTTGGAGTACCATCCCTTGTGGAAGGGGGCGCAAGCTAAAGCCGGTGCCGCCTCTGGAAAAGTGATGGAAGCCCGGTCTGTATTCGATCCCGTGCTGGCCGGTAAGGATGAAGCAAAACAGGATCCTGCTGGATTCTTGTACCGAAAGCAAGGAGTTGAAGCGGTTTTACCAACTTGGACAGGCGTAGATGTGGTGGCGAAATCTGCACTTTCGAGTGGGGCGGACTTGAATCCAGAAGACCAAACCGGTGCAGGGGGATTGCTGGCCGTAGGGGTATCCGTACCATTAGGGCCTCAATTGCTTTGGGATCAACGTCGTGCCTCGGTTCGACAAGCAGAGTTGTTGCTTCAGGAAGCCGAATGGAAGCAGGATCAAATGCGTCGAAAACTCATGTCCGACGCCTCTAAAGCGTACGCCGATTGGGCTGCTGCCCACGATGTTCGCGCGGCCAACCTGCGCGCTGAGCGCCTGGCGAAAATTCGAAAACAGATGGTCATCGAAGCGTTTCGGCAGCGAGAAAAGTCGGCCATGGATACCTTGGAGGCGCACATGGCTTTGGCAGACCGCCACCGTCAGCGCTCAGAGGCAGAGGTGGATTGGGCCTCTGCCCGTGCGCGTTTGGCGTTGTTTCGTTGGTCCAATGAGGCGTCTTTGGGACTTCCCAATGAGTTGTGGGAACCCGGCGCTCAACGCTTTACCGGAGTGGTGACAGTGGAAGATTCCAACAGTTCGTGGAATTCCTGGAGCACCGGAGCATTTTGGTCTGCAGTTGGGGTGCCGGTTGAATTGGCTGAGAATTACAAGCGATTGGCCCAAACCCAATGGCTACCTGCTCCGGTATTGGAATATCGGGTTTGGCAAAAGGGCACCACGTCCTTCACTCCGGACCCCGATTATGCGCAATGGAATGTGGGTTGGAAGGTGCCCTTGTTCCTTCGTAAAAGTCGCGGTGCCTACCGATACGCAAAAAATCAGTGGCTCTATGAATCTGCTCAGGCCGATTGGGAGCGCGAACAGTTGGAGCGCTGGTTTCAAGCGAAGTGGGTAGAACGGAAGGAACTTCGCAAACAACTTTTGGCGGTACGCGAGGCGGAAAAAGCAGCAGAGCGCTTATACAGCCTGGAGACCCGGAAATTTATCTTGGGCGAAAGCACTTTGTTCATTGTTAATGCACGGGAGGCCAAATATTTGGAGGCGGTGCAAAAGCGCGCCACCACCGAAGCCAAGTGGTTGGGCTTGGAAGCCGAACTGTATGCGCTTACTTCCAGCGACGATCCGTGGGATCGGGTGCGTTCTTCGTCCAAATAAGCGGTCCCTCGCAACCGTCTAGATCTAAGATAACGGACGTTTCCGTCGAGAAATACTGCGCTATTTTCGTGCGCCACTCGCGAAATGCTTGGGCATCGTACTGAGCGCAGGGCCACGTGAGCAGCACAATGGACTGTTCGTTGATCACCACAATGCCAGGAGGTGCATCGGGAACCGACTTGGTGTCCCGGCCCGGTCGAACGGCTGTGGGGCCCATAAAGGACTTTAGCCAATTTTTTACAGCCCAGTCGCGATCTTCTACCGAGGCATAGTGCACAGCGGTTAGGGTGACGGAAAACTTAACCTTGTTGCCCAGATTGTTCGCGCGCTTTACTTTCTCCACAAGTTCAACCTGTGACCATTGTGCGGCGTCGTCCAGGTTCAGGCCGCCCAAGCGCAGGGTGCTCACGTTGAGTTCCTTTCGCTGGAAGTTGCTGCCCAAATCCGTTGCAAAGGCGCTGCAGTTTTGGTTGAGCTCTTCCCACGTTTGGCCGGATAATTGCAGGCTCATCACTACCAGTGTGCCCACCCACAAGGTGCGGCCTAAAATCCATCGAGTCATAATCAAAGGTCGTAACTATTTTTGTAGCATGAACGGCAAAGACAATGCCAGTTGGGCGCGTTGGGTGCTGTTCGTTGGCATGTGTGCCGCCGGATGGAGTGGAATGGCGCAAATTGTGAACATTGAGTCCATGCGCGGGGCCACCGGGGATTCGTCGGGCACCCACGGGGTACTGGACGGTCAGTTTTACATCGGGGGAGCCCAGAACGTGTTGTTGCGGACCTACGGCGCCGCCAACGTGCGCAAGAGCGTAGGCAACGAAACCTACTACGGGATCGTCAGCAGTTCCTTGTCTACTCGGGTAGGTGGGGACCGACTCCTCTTCGAAAGCAATGCATTTTTGCACGGTCGGTACAATTTGGAGCTGCAACCGCGCCTGACGGTGGAGGCCTTCTTTCAGTACCAGCGGGACCGACCCTTGCGGATTGCGCAGCGCTACAACGTAGGGTTTGGCCCCAGAATCAAGACCGTCCGCGCCAAGACTTGGGAAATTTATTGGAGTCCGTTGCTGATGGGCGAATTCGATTTGGAAGAAAAAACCGGTGTCCTCAACTACGCCCTACGCTTGAGCACGTACGTCAGTTCCGACGTTCGCTTGTCCGATAAGTCCCGGTGGAATACGGTGTTGTACTACCAGCCCGACTTGTTCCGTTGGAATGATTTTCGGATGGTGTTCAACACCCGATTGCAGACATCTCTAACGCGTCGGTTGCAGTGGGTAACGTCTGGATTTGTCAATTACGACGCGTTTCCAGCGGATTATGCCGGGGTGCCCGCCTTCACTTTTGGGACCACCACCGGCCTGAGCTACAAATTTTAACCAATCCGTTCGCCCGACGGCTTTGGCACGGCCATTACCGCTGCTCCCAGTAGGTGAGGGCTTCCGCCACCACAAAGTTGGAACCGCCCACAAAGACGAGGTCCTGGGGGCCAGCCTCCGCGAGTGCGTCGGCGAAGCCGCGCCCTACGGGGCCGCTGACGCGGCCCCGTAGGGCGTACTCCGCGGCCCGTTCTGCCAGGGTTGCTGCAGAAAGTGCCCGGGGCAAATTGGCAGCCACCCAGAAGTAAATGGCGTCGGTAGGAAACAAGGCCAAAATCTCCCCAGGGTCCTTGTCCGCGACCGTTCCCAGCACCACCAGAAGGCGTCCGCCTGCGGGCAATTCCTCCTGGAGTTGTTGAACGACCCAACGGAGTCCGTGCGCGTTGTGGCCGGTATCGGCCACAACGCGCGGCCCACGTTCTTGCAAGACTTCCCACCTTCCGCGGAGTCCGGTGCGTTGCACCACCTCCAGTAACCCCGTGCGGAGGGCGTCGTTGGAGACGGTCCAGTGGGTTTGAGCGGCGAGTGCCGCTTGTACGCATCGAACGTTGTTTTGCTGGTATTTTCCAAGAAGGGCACATGGCAGGGGGGAGGACACGGCATCTTCCGCCCATACCAGCGGTGCCTGGTGCGCGGCAGCCTTTTGCACAAAAACGTTTTCCGTTTCCGGATCGCGCTCGCCCACCACAACAGGCACTCCCGTTTTGATGATGCCGGCCTTTTCCACGGCAATGGCGGCACGGGTGTCTCCCAAATACTGCTGGTGGTCCAGGCCGATGCTGGTAATCACACACACTTCCGGACGAATGACGTTGGTGCTATCCAAACGACCGCCCATGCCCACTTCCACGACCGCAACATCTACGCGATGCCTGGAGAAGGCGTCGAACGCCATCCCAACGGTGGCTTCAAAAAAACTGCACCCCACGAGCACTTCCTGGTGTTTTTCCACAAAATCAACCACCTCCTGCTCGGAAATCAGGGCGCCGTTGATGCGAATGCGCTCGCGGAAATCCACCAAATGAGGCGAGGTGTAGAGGCCAACGGTGTAGCCAGCGGCTTGAAGCACCGACGCCAGTAGGTGGCTTGTGGATCCCTTACCGTTCGTGCCGGCGATGTGAATGGATCGAAATTGTTGCTCCGGACGTCCCAAGGCTTCCATCAAGCGCTCGGTTTGGACCAAATCAATCTTGTAGTGGGCACCGCCCCCGGTGCGTTGGAATACCGGAAGTCGGCTGTACAACCACTCCGTGGTCTCCGCGAAGGTCATCAGTTCTTCTCGAATCGATAAATAATGGTTCCAATTTGCGTCTCCAAGGCATCCGGATCAGGAGCCCATTTGGTGCGCAAAGCCGCTTGTTTGGCGCGTTCAAAAAGGCAACTGGAACCCGTTGTGCTGCCGGAAGCTCCGGGTTCCGCTGATACCACGTTGCCGTTGCGGTCCACGTACACCTTCACCACCACGCGACCTTCGTCCTCACAGTCGTAAATGGGTTTCGGACGGCTGGTAGCCCCCCGGTTGCCCAAGCGGTAATCTCCGGTGCCTTGCGTACCCATTCCGGAGCCTCCCGTGCCCCCGTTGGGCGTTCCGTTGGGGTTT
The DNA here is from genome assembly GCA_964464855.1 of uncultured Owenweeksia sp. Lineage (GTDB taxonomy): Bacteria > Bacteroidota > Bacteroidia > Flavobacteriales > Schleiferiaceae > CAMDTE01. Next base: position 11,117 of record CAYXHJ010000031.1, read on the forward strand.
CCTTGGTCGCCTCCGCCTTGGGTGGTTCCGCTTCCGCTGCCGG
>CAYXHJ010000032.1:0-9351 GCA_964464855.1 uncultured Owenweeksia sp.
GCCCGATGTGTACCTCGCCGCCGCGGCCCACCTGGGCGTGGACCCGCGCGACTGCCTGGTGATCGAAGACACCGCCACCGGCGCGCAGGCTGGTCTGGCCGCGGGCGCCACGGTGTGGGGCTACTGCCCGCAGGGCCATGGCCGGGCATTCGACGGGCTGCCGGTGGCCCGCGTGATCCACCACCTCGACGACCTGCACGCCTGACCTGGACCGGGAGGTGGCGCGGCAGAAGGAGCATCGGCTGCAACACGCGGCTCGGAGACCAGAACCCGGTACGTGGTTTCTTCAATTTTCTGCGCCATTTCTGCCGTAGGCAAATCGTTGGGATCGCCGTGGAAGGGATCCTCGATTTCTTCCGCAATCAATTCGATGCTGGCCAAAACGTACAGGATGAACGCCGTTACCGGCACAACGGCATAGCCCATGCTGGTGGAGTACACCACCGGGAACAGCATCACGTAGAAGAAAATAAATTTCTTGAGAAAAACACTGTAGGAGAAGGGGATGGGGGTGGATTTGATGCGTTCGCAAGCGCCGCAAACGTTCATGAGTTCAGATAATTCCGGTTGCAGCATGTGCAATTGGGTTGCTGTCAGGTCGCCGTTTGCCACGCTGGAATGCAAGGTGTGCACCAAGGTTTGGTGTACGGCCAAGGGTTGGTGAACGGCGTCGTCCCACGGTTTTTTTGAATTGCCCTGGGGGAGGCGTTCGTTCCTGAGGTGGTACTGCAACGATTGGGCGAAGGCGCCCAGCTGTGTCGCCACGGTCGAGCGTTTGGACGGTTGGGACGCAAACAAAACGGCACAGTGGTTGGCGAGGGTGCGGCTCACGTTGGTCAGTGCGCCCCATTGCTTTCGTCCTTCCCACCACCGGTCGTAGGCGCTGTTGGTGCGAAAAACGAGCAGCAGAGAAAGCGTGAAACCCAGCATGGAGTACATGATGGAAACGCTTTGGGTGTGTGCCCGCAGTTCGGGATCCTCCAAGTAGGTGGATTCCAGGTACTGGATCAAACCGGCATAGGCCGCAACGGCCCACAACAGGGGCCCCAACACGCTCAGCGTCTCGGACTTGTGGAGTCGGAATAAAAAAGTAAACCAGTCGCGCGGGTTGTAAGCAATCATGGGAGCGAAAATACGTCGTTTCGTTTGGTATAGACTAAAGCAAAAAGCCCGCTTGTGCGGGCTTTTTGAGGTGGAGCTGGCGGGAATCGAACCCGCGTCCAAACAAGGAAGCCGAGGGCTTTCTACATGCTTAGTGACCCATTGATTTTCGTCGGCCGGCCGCGGGGGCACGCGCTATCGGTCGCTTAGACGCTTGAAGCTTCAAAACCCCTGAGCGCCCCAGAGGTTCCTATTCCTGCATTTCCAGCACCCCCTGATCGGCCTCCGCAGGTCAGGGATTCCGGGGGATGTCCTGCTCCCGCACCTGGTGCGGGACAAGCTTAACCTACATTCCGTAGATTAAGCGGCAAGAGCGTAGTTAGACTCGCCAATTAGAGATTCCAGCATTGTATTAACGAGCATTCAACTGGATAGCTCGGCATGCTTACACACTTCTTCGTCTTGCTGTCAAAACCGGTCAGCCCCGACGCTTCTGCGCAGGTGCAAAGGTACGCCATTTTAATGCACCCGATTTAGGCCGCAGTGTGCAAATGTTCTTGGTGGAAGGCGTAATACGCCTTTTGGGCCGCGTCCGGACATTGAAAATGCACCGGGGCGCTCACTTTCAAAGAAACGGCCAACTCGGGTTGACGCAACACGTGCCACGCGTGCTTTAACCAATGCAGGAGGAAACCGGGTTCCAAGGTGTGAAAATAGAGCGGCGCGGGATTGTCGTAGCGAATGGATAAAAAGGCAATGGGGAGCACATCGTCTACTGCAGACCGAAACAACCCGGGCTTCACTTCCAACAGTCGATGCGATCCGGTGGTTTGTCCTTCCGGAAAAACAAAAACGCTGGTGCCTTCTTTTACTTTTTGAACCACCGTTGTGCGCACCTCATTTCGGCTTACCGGGCACTTCCGGCGAACCCATACCGTAAGTAAAGCGCGCCCCAACCATCCGATGAACGGGGTGGAACGAAATTCGTGCGCCGCTACCAACACGGAAGGTTTTTTGCCCACAGCAAAAAGGATGTCCAAGTAAGACGGGTGGTTGCATAAATACAAAGCAGGTTGATCGGAGAATAGCCCTTCCAGCCGTGGCCGCACCGACAGGCCCTTGCAGACCACGGACAAACCGGCCATGGTGTATCGGTGGGCTTGTTCGCGTCCGGATATCCAACGAACAACGGGTATGGAACCGGCCAGGAGTGTTAAGCCCAACAAAGTGAAGAATCCGCGACCCAGAGCGATCAAACATTTGAAAATCATTCGGTTAATGTATGAAAAAGTCGTTCATCTACCGTTGCAGCAGGACGTATTTTTGCCTTATCGATTCTTGCTGAATGCAAAAACTCCCGCCCTACAACGCACTGTAAGGCGGGAGCTTAAATAAAAGATACGGTTAAATCAGGGCAAAAACGTTGGGGAACGCAAGGTTTCAAACAACACGTTGGACGCCTTCTTTGTTAAGCCGTCGCGCACTTGGTCGCGCATGGTGTCGATGGCGCGCGGATTGTAGACCGTGCGGAAGCGTTGGTCCAATTGCCCTTTTTGGTTGTAGGAAATCACGTCCGTAGCGCGCGCTTCGTTCATGGATCCCCACGTACCGGGATACAAGGCCGCGGCGTTGCCGCCGGAGTATTCCGCAGTGGCCACAATTTGTTCCCGAAATTCACTTACCTCACGGCTGCTGACCACTTGCTTGGTGCGCACGTCTTCCAGTTTGAAGAGGAAGGTGCCTTTCACGTAAAAACGGTAGTCGATGTCGTAGTACGTGACTTTGTGAAAAATGTCTTTACTCGTTTCCACGCCCGTTTGCGGATCTTTTACCTTGACGGTTTCCTTTCGGTAGCCTTGACGCTCAAAACGAGAAGCCATGCCGGGCAATTCTTGCCAATCCGTCATTTCCATGTTTAAAAGAAAATCCGGTTGTGTGGTAGACGCAAAGCGGTACTGTTCGTTGTAGTCGATCCATTCAATGAACGGTTCTTGAGTATTGATCAAGTTGCTCAGCAAATCGGCACGCAGTCCGCGAGCCAAATCCAATTCTTGACGGGTGGGGGCGATGACGTCCCGGATTCCTACGGTAACTTTTCCGTGGAACACCGCCGAATCTTGCATTTGGCGGCTGTTCTTGTAGGATTCACCAATGGCTTTTTCCATGTCAGCCCATTGGTAGTAGGCTGTGCGGTAGCGCTTTACCTTGTACGATTGCAGTCCTTGACGAAAAAGGGGCTCGGCCACCGATACGCGCCACTGGCTGCGAATTAGGGCATTGTCCGGGTCGTACCGCAGAGCGTTTTCGTACAGACGTTGTGCTCCGGAGAAGTCGTTGCTGCCCAAAGCTGCGTCTGCTTGGGCCACCAGCTGAGCCACATGGCCTTGGCGAATTTGGGCAAACCGGCTGGTATACACTTCCAAACCGGTCAATTCAACATTGGACTCGGCCGCACGTTCCACCAAATTGCGGCCGCGAACGTAGGATTCCAAGGCGCCTACAACCTCATTGGCGTCCGCGCGTTTCTCAAATTCAATGCCGATTTTCTTTATTTCTTTTTGGCCCACCAACTTGGCTTGAACGAGTGCTTTGGTGTTGTTGGGGTTGGCTTCTACAGCATCCAATGCTGCCTCAGCAGCTTCGTAACCCAAGCCAGCAGCCTCTAGCTTTTTCGAACGTTTTAAGGCCATTGCGGCTGGGCCGCAGGAAGAAATCACACCCGCTACTGCGAATAGGGCGATTAATGCACGTAGTTTCATAGGAATCAAAGGTAGGAAATAAAAAACCCGGCGCGTGCGCCGGGTTTTGCTTAACAATCCGATATTCAAGGGTGAACGAACAGGAGCCAGATTAGCCCAAGTACGTTTTCAAGATTTTGCTGCGAGAAGTGTGCTTCATCCGGCGGATGGCTTTTTCTTTAATTTGGCGCACGCGCTCGCGCGTCAAATCGAATTTTTCACCAATTTCCTCCAGCGTGAGCGGATGTTGTCCGTTCAGGCCAAAGTACAGCCGGATCACGTCTCCTTCGCGGGGGGTAAGGGTGGCCAACGAGCGCTCGATTTCCGTGCGCAAAGAGTCCACCATCAAATCCTGATCGGGGTGCGGTGAATCCGAGGAATTCAAGACGTCGTAGAGGTTGCTGTCTTCTCCTTCCACCAATGGCGCGTCCATGGACACGTGGCGACCGGAGTTGCGCAGGCTTTCCTTAACGTCGTCTTCGCTCATTTCGAGGATCTCCGCAATCTCCTCCGCACTGGGCGGACGTTGGTGCTGCTGCTCCAACGAGGCATAGGCCTTGTTGATTTTGTTGATCGAACCGATTTTGTTCAAGGGAAGACGCACAATCCGGCTTTGCTCGGCCAATGCCTGCAAAATGGACTGGCGAATCCACCAAACCGCGTACGAAATGAACTTAAAACCTCGGGTTTCGTCGAACCGCTGCGCGGCCTTGATCAATCCCAGGTTGCCTTCGTTGATCAGATCCGGCAGCGTCAAACCTTGGTTTTGGTATTGCTTGGCCACGGACACCACAAAGCGGAGGTTGGCTTTCGTCAACTTCTCCAAGGCGCGTTGGTCCCCCGCTTTGATGCGCTGGGCCAATTCGACCTCTTCTTGGGCCGTGATCAGTTCAACTTTACCAATTTCCTGCAGGTATTTGTCCAACGACGCGGTCTCGCGGTTGGTAACCTGTTTGGTGATTTTTAACTGACGCATGGGTTGAATCTACGGATTTTTAGGCTTCGCTTTCGTTGTTGTTTTCGTTCCGACGCGGGCGGTCGTCCCGACGAGGACGGTCGTCCCGGCGCGGGCGGTCTTCACGCGGTCCGCGGTCTTCGCGCGGCGGGCGCTCCACATAACCTTCCGGCTTCGGAAGCAAAACTTTGCGGCTCAAACGCAGTTTTCCTTTGTCTTCACCGATCAGCTTGACCTCCACGCGGTCGCCTTCTTTGTACAAGGCGGCTGGGTCTTCAACACGGGTCCATTCCATTTCGGAGACGTGCAACAAACCTTCGGTTCCGCGTCCAATTTCCACGAACACGCCAAACGTTTGAATGCCTTTTACGGTACCGTTGTACACTTCGCCAACGACCGGTACAAAACAGATTTCGCGGATGCGTTGCTGCGCCAAGGCCAAGCCTTCGGGATTGGTTCCGGAAATTTCGATAACCCCTTTGTCGTCCACCTCGTTGATGGAGATTTGGCAACCGGTTTCTGCTTGCAAACCCTGAATGATTTTACCGCCAGGCCCGATAACTCCACCAATGAAATTCTTGGGAATTTCCATGATGATCAACTTGGGGGCGTGGGGCTTCAATTCTGCACGAACGGCAGGAACAGCTTCCAACATTTTGCCCAAGATGTGTGCGCGGCCTTCCTTGGCTTGCATTAGGGCCTTCTCCATGATTTCGAAGGTCAAACCTCCGATTTTAATGTCCATCTGGCAGGCGGTGATGCCGTTTGCTGTTCCGGTCACTTTGAAGTCCATGTCGCCCAGGTGGTCTTCGTCGCCCAAAATGTCGGACAATACCGCGAAGCGGTTTTTGTCGGTGATCAAGCCCATGGCGATGCCACTTACCGGACGGGTAATTTCAATACCGGCGTCCATCAAAGCCAGTGTTCCTGCACATACGGTGGCCATGGAGCTGGATCCGTTGGATTCCAAGATGTCCGATACCACGCGAATGGTGTAGCCTACGGAGTCTGGAACCATGCGCTTCAAGGCGCGTTGCGCCAGGTTGCCGTGTCCAATCTCGCGACGGCTTACGCCACGCAAAGGACGCGCTTCACCGGTAGAGAAGGGAGGGAAGTTGTAGTGCAGGTAGAATTTTTCTTCGCCTACGTGGGTGGCAGAGTCGATTCGGTTGGCGTCCAAGCTGGAACCCAAGGTCACCGTGGTGAACGACTGCGTTTCGCCGCGGGTGAACAAGGCACAACCGTGCGGGCCGGGCAACACGTCGGTCTCCACCCAGATGGGGCGAATTTCCGTGGTGGAACGACCGTCCAAACGGCGACCGTTGTCCAAAATTTGGTTGCGCATGGCATCGTACTCCACGTCGTGGTAGTACTTTTTCGCCAGTTCACCCTTGGTGGCCAGTTCTTCTTCCGTCAAGCTGGCGAGGAACTCGTCCAGAACTTCGCGGAATTTCGCACTGCGCAAGTGTTTGTCTGCCAAGCCCAATCCGGCAACGGCGTAGGCCTTGTCGTAGGTGGCTTTCTTCACGCGTTCGCGCAATTCTTCGTCGTGTGTTTCGTGGCTGTACGTGCGTTTGGGGCTGCTGCCGGGAACGCGCGCCGCCAAGGCCAACTGACCGGCGATCTGAGCTTTGATGGCTTCGTGAGCAGCTGCAATGGCTTCTAGCATTTCTGCTTCACTCACTTCGGACATTTCGCCCTCCACCATCACAATGCTGTCTGCCGATGCGCCGATCATCATTTCAATATCCGCTTGGGCCAACTGCGCAGGAGATGGGTTGACGATGATTTCGCCGTTTACGCGTGCCACGCACACTTCCGAAATCGGGCCGTTGAAGGGAATATCCGAAATGGCCAACGCCGTTGAGGCAGCCAAGCCGGCCAACGAATCGGCGGCTACGTTTTCGTCGTACGAAAGCAAGGTGATGATCACCTGGGTTTCGGAGTGGTAATCTTCGGGAAACAAGGGGCGCAATACGCGGTCCACCAAACGCGCAACAAGGATTTCGCGGTCTGCTGGGCGCATTTCGCGCTTCAAAAATCCACCGGGAACCCGGCCGGAAGAAGCGAATTTCTCTTTGTATTCGACCGTGAGAGGCATGAAGTCCACGCCTGGACGGGCGTTGGGATCCGATACAACGGTTGCGAGCAGTGCGGTTCCTCCGCACGTAACCAAGACAGAACCGTCTGCTTGGCGGGCCATTCGGCCGGTCTCCAGGGTGATTGTGCGGCCGTCAGGCAGGCGAATCTCTTCCCGGATGGGGGTTGGGGCTTTCATCATTTCAAACATAATGGGATGTACCGGAAAGAAACGCGAAAAGGCAATTCCGAAGAAATTGCCTTTTCTACGCTTTTCGCGGTTGCGAACGTCTTATTTACGTAAACCGAGCTTCTCAATGATCGCGCGGTAGCGGTGAATTTCGGTGCTCTTCAAGTGATCCAACAAGCTGCGGCGCTTGCCCACCAGACGAACCAAGGAGCGCTCCGTATTGAAGTCTTTGCGGTTCTTTTTGAGGTGTTCGGTCAGGTGGTTGATGCGGTACGTGAAGAGGGCGATTTGGCCTTCAGCCGTTCCGGTGTCTTTTGCGTCTTTGCCGTGAGCGGCGAAGATTTCTTGCTTCTTGTCAGCAGTTAAATACATGCCTTGATCGTTTAGATGGTTGTGCTGTACTCCGATTTTCGGAAGGGCAAAGGTACGAAAAAAATCCCAATCCCCGACGCTGTGCGCAGCTTACTCCTGAGGGAGCGGCTTATTTTTCACCATGCGGAGGTAGTCGCCAATCTTTTGCTTCATGTTTTTGCGTTCCACAATGAAGTCCAAAAAACCGTGTTCCAAGACGAATTCAGACGTTTGGAATCCTTCCGGCAAATCTTTCCCAATGGTTTCTTTGACCACGCGCGGTCCGGCAAATCCAATGAGGGCATTGGGTTCTGCGATGTTGACGTCGCCCAGCATGGCATAAGAAGCGGTGACCCCGCCCGTGGTTGGATCGGTTAGGACGCTGACGTACGGAATGCGGTGCTTGTCCAACAAAGTCAATTTCGCTGATGTTTTGGCCATTTGCATGAGCGAAAAGGCTGCTTCCATCATGCGTGCGCCACCGCTTTTGCTGATCATGATGAACGGCTGCTTGTTTTTCAAGCTGTGGTCAATGGCACGAGCAATTTTCTCGCCTACTACGGAGCCCATGGAACCGCCAATAAACTTGAAGTTCATGCACGCGATGGTCACGGGAAGGCCGTTGAGGGTGCCGTATCCAGATGTCAGAGCATCTTTCAAACCTGTTTTTTTGCGGGTAGCCTCCAGTCGGTCCGTGTATTTTTTGGTGTCCTCAAAACCCAGCGGGTCTACCGCGGTCATGTTGGGATCCAGCTCGGTGTATTCGCCGTTGTCAAAGAGAAAGGAAAAGTACTCTTCGGCATCAATGCCGTCGTGGTGACCGCAATTGGAGCAGGTCCATAGGGCGTCTGCGTGGTCGTCCGTATTGACCACCACCTTGCACTTGGGACACATGTGCCACAGGCCGTCTGGGGAATCCTTTTTCTCTTCGGTAGGCGTGGTGATGCCTTCTTTGGTGCGTTTGAACCAACCCATAGGTGCTTGTTTTTACGCGATGGTAACCGCGGGATCCAAGTAGACGTTTTGAATTTCTTGAAGCAGCTCCACGCCTTCGTGGAAGGGGCGTTGAAACGCTTTGCGACCCAAGATCAATCCTTGGCCACCAGCGCGTTTGTTGATGACGGCCGTAGCCACGGCCTCGGCCAAGTCGCTGGCGCCCTTGGACTCGCCTCCGGAGTTGATCACCCCTTGGCGGCCCATGTAGCTGTTGGCCACCTGGTAGCGGGTCAAGTCAATGGGGTGGTCGGTGGTCAGTTGCGAATAAACCCCCGGATGTGTTTTGCCGTGCTTGGTGGCCAAATAACCTCCGTTGTTGGTCGGCAATTTTTGCTTGATGATGTCCGCCTGAATGGTGACGCCCAAGTGGATGGCCTGGCTGCTCAAATCTGCGCTGGTATGGTAGTCAACGCCGTCTACCTTGAAGCCCGGGTTGCGGGTGTAGCACCACAGGATGGTAGCCATGCCCAATTCGCGAGCACGTTCAAATGCCTCTGCAACTTCCAACAGTTGGCGACGCGATTCTTCGGCACCAAAGTATACGGTGGCACCGATGGCCACAGCACCCATGTTCCAAGCGTCCTCTACGGAACCGTACATGGTTTGGTCGTATTGGTTGGGCATGGAGAGGAATTCGTTGTGGTTGATTTTAACCACAAAAGGAATTTTGTGCGCGTATTTGCGGGAAACACTGGCCAATACACCAAAGGTGGAGGCGACCGCGTTGCAATCGGCTTCTATGGCTAATTTGACAATGTTCTCGGGGTCAAAGTAAATGGGATTCGGAGCAAAACTCGCACCCGCACTGTGTTCGATTCCTTGGTCTACCGGCAAAATGCTCAAGTAGCCGGTACCGCCCAAACGGCCCTTGCCGTAGAGGGTCTCCAAGCTGCGAAGGACTTGGTTGTTGCGGTTGGTCGGTGCAAACGAGCGATCCACAA
>CAYXHJ010000032.1:9361-10717 GCA_964464855.1 uncultured Owenweeksia sp.
CCGGTAGGTGCAACGTCTCCTTGGGGATGGCGGTGCTGGTGTGGTTCAACAAGTAGTCGGCTTGGTCGCCCAGAAGGGTGCGGATTTGCTCGATGGCCATAGCGGTTTGCTTTGATGGTGAAGGGGCAAAGGTATCTTTTTTTGACTAGAACGGGTAACCAATTCCCAGGTTGAGGGCGGTTTTTTTCAACCGGAAAGGAAGAATCACCAACCGGTCGGCAAGGGGTTCCGTAGGGTCCCAGAGGCGTATGCCCCAGTCGGCACGCACAATGAAAAAGGAAAAGTCGTACCGCAAACCAATCCCGGCGCCAACGGCCGTTTGAGCGATGAAATTGCGTGGGGTCCAAACCACCAAAGGAGCTAGTTCCGGCAATGAGAGCAAGCCGCTTTCCGCGCGTTGGTTCCTAGGCAGCAGCCAAGTATTGCCTGCGTCCATAAAGGCCGCACCGTACAGCGAACTGGCCAAGGCAAAACGGTATTCCGCGCTGAACAGCAATTTGGCTGGACCTGTGGAGACGTACCGCAACGTGTCAAAAACAGCAGCAGGGAATGCCCCCGGTCCCAGTCGATAAGCTGGCCAAGCACGTAAATCATTACTTCCTCCGGCAAAAAACGACTTTTCGAAGGGCGGTAAAGTGGGTGAATTGGCCAACGTGTAGGCAATGCCCAACAATCCGCGGAACGCCCATTGGCGATTGCCGCTTCGCAACCACCGGTAGCGAGCATCCAATTCTGAGCGAAGGTAATGGGCGTATGGAACTTGGGCTAATGCGTACGAACCGTCGATTTGATCCCAAGAGGCTCCCGTAAGGCGTCGAAACCCCTCCAAAGTGGTTCCGGCACTTTCCAAGGACCAATTCAGCGATTTTTGAATGGATTTTTTGGTGGGCGGGGACCACTGCAAGCGGTAGGTGCTGGCGGCGATGAGGGTGTTTTGGAATCCCGTTTTGAACAGCAGGGAATTGACGTAGGCCGGATCTGCATTCAATAGGTGAATGTAGGCCAAGTCCACCAACGCCAAGCTGTGCTCCGCGCGCGGGTTGGGTTTCCAATCGTAGAGCACCCGTGCACCAAACGTTTGACGAGCGAATTCCGGACGTTGTTGGCGATTGAGGTTGAGTCGGGCTTCGGTGTAGGCTGCGGCGAGTTTTTTCGGTTTCCAAGCTTGTGGCCAACCGTACAACCGGGGCCAGTGCAGGGAGGATTCCAGGCCCCATTCGGCCGTGTTGAATAAGGCCTGTTGGTCACCGGAGACGGCTTGCGCAGAAAGTGCGCCGTTCAAGCGAAGTTCCCAACGTTCCGCACCTCCCCAAACGTTGGAATGCCCAAGTCCGACGGTTCCTCCGAGTCCGTACA
>CAYXHJ010000033.1:0-10500 GCA_964464855.1 uncultured Owenweeksia sp.
AGTCGGGCAGTTCGGACGACGGGTACGACAAGTGCGCCGAGGTCTGGATCAACGAGTTTCGTATGGCGGATTTTGAGAACCAGGGTGGAGAGGCAGCCACGGCTCGTGCTAGTGTGAAGTTGGCGGATTTGGGTCAAGTGGTGGCCACAGGGCTGTACAGTGGCGTTGGTTTTGGAGCCATTGATCAAGGTCCAACGGAGCGCAACCGATTTGCCTCAGCCTCGTACGATGTCCAAGGCAACTTGGAGGTTGGTAAAGTATTGGGGTCTCAACGATTGAAGTTGCCACTTTTTGTGAGCATGGCCCAAGAATTCAAGACCCCTCAATACAATCCGTTAAACCCAGATATTCAGGTAGACGAGGCCGTCAAAAATTTGCCCGATGCAGCTTCCCGCGATTCATTGCGCACTTTGGTCCAAGACCTAACGCAGCGCAGAAGCGTGGCATTGACCAACGTTCGTGTGGACCGTTCGCAGGCGGCCATGAAGAAAAACCCAACCCCGTTGGACCTTTCCAATTGGAATGCCACCTATTCATTCAACGAGGTGCTCCGTCGGGACGCAAACATTCAATTCGATAACCGTCAAGATTACCGCGGTGCACTTGCATATGTCTACCAGGCTAAGCCCATCAATTTGCGCCCCTTCAAAAAAATCAAGAACAAGAACTTAGCGATTATTCGGGACATCAACTTCAACCTGACCCCCTCGCGGTTCAGCGCGCGTACGGATGTGCAACGCACCTTGCAACTCTTGCAAATGCGCAACGTAGACAATCCACAATTCAAACTACCGGTTACCTACAACAAGAATTTCACGATGGAGCGCACCTACGACTTGGTGTGGGATTTAAGTCAAGCCATCAAATTTGACTACAATGCCCGAATGCGCTTGCGTTTTGATGAACGTCCGGGCCCCATGCAGGTGGACACCGTTCAACTGTTTTTGTTGGACAACTTGCGCTCGGGCGGACGTCCAACCCAATACCACCATACCGCTAATATTGGATGGCAATTGCCCATCAATAAAATCCCTTATCTCGAGTTCATTCAGCTCCAAGCTCGTTATACGGCGGAGTACGATTGGCAAACCAACTCGCTGCTGGCCTCCATCAAAAAAATAGATTCACTGGATTACGGCTACACCCTACAGAATTCAGGGAAATGGGCGTTGACCGGAAACTTGAACTTCAACACCTTCTACAACAAGTTTCCGTTCCTGAAAAAGTTTACAACAGCACCTGCTAAGGGAAATGCAGCGTTGGGCGGACGCGGCATGCCCGCGGCTCCCAAACCCACCACGGAAAATCCTGAAGAGTCCAAGAAAGGTCCTCTCTTTTACGTTTTAAAAACAGGTGTTGGATTTTTGACCATGGCCAAAACGGCCAACCTTTCGTACACCCGGAACACGGGATCTTCTTTGCCTGGGTTTAATTTAACTCCTGTTTTATTTGGGGGCAATTTTACCCAGAATTGGGCACCTGGATGGGATTACCTCCTGGGTTGGCAGCTCCCCATTGAGGAGCGGGCAGCCAACAAGGACTTGATGGTTAAAAACCGCAACCAGCCCAACCGTCTCCAACGTACTTTAACCGAGAACATCAACGTACGCGCTCAGGTAGAGCCCTTGCCCGAATTTCGCATTGACCTCACTGCTCAGCGCACCTTTGGCGATCAATACAGCAGTACGTACCGATACAGTACGGGCATCGGCCCGGATACAGGATTTGGTCAAGGGTTCCGCCATTTCAGCCCGCAGCAATTGCAGAACTTTACGATGTCTTGGTGGGCTTTCAATTCCGCGTTTGAAAACAGTCCAGAACCGGAGTTTAAGTCCGTGGTGTATGATTTGTTCCGAGCCAACAGATTGGTTTTCTCTGATCGATTGGCCGCGCAACATGCCTTGGAGAACCCCGGTTACGTTCCCACGTACATTTCTGACCCGGATTCTTCCCGATACGGCTACGACGGATTCAGTGTCATACAACAGGATGTTTTGGTACGCAGTTTTTTAAGTGCCTACGGCGGGGACCCAGCGGCAACTGCATCGCTCGGAGCCATTACCAGTGGATTGCCGCGCCCCAATTGGAAGGTTAACTACACCGGCCTTCAGAACATCGAATGGGTCAAGCGCAATTTCACTTCCGTCGCCTTGAGTCACGGCTATACAGGCACACTAACCGCTACGGGTATTCAAACCAACATGCTTCGCGCCCAGAAACTGGAAGACAACCCCCTCAATCCGTTTCCACGAAACGACAACGGAGACGTTTTGCCCAACCTACAAATTGGACAAATTTCCATGAGCGAAAACTTCAGTCCGTTGGTGGGCGTGCAGGTAAGGACCAAGTCCAATGCCACCTTCAAGATGGACATTAACCGCAGCCGCCAAATCGCCATGAGTCTGGCCAACAATCAGTTCAACGAGACCAAGTCCCGGGACGTAACGGTAGGGGTGGGGTACATCATTCCAGACGTCAAGTTCACTGTAGTGGATCAGGCCGGAGGGCGAACCCAGGTCAAAAGCAACTTGGAGCTTAAGTTGGATGTGAAATTCAACGACAACCAAACCGTCATTCGGAAAATCCTAGAAGATTTTGTGCAACCCACCGCAGGCCAGCGGAGAACCACCATCAAGTTTACAGCCGATTACCGTTTGTCTCGACGCCTCACAGCGCAGGCGTATTACGATCAGTCCGCCAGTCGATTCAAAACGGGCAATGCCTTCCCAACTTCACAAGTGCAAGCAGGCTTTGCGTTTAAATTGAATTTAGGCGGATAAGCGAGTAAATTCAAAGAGTACGGCTTCTTTCGGTTCTTGGCGTTCGTGGCTTTGGCTGCCTAGGGCACAAAATTTAGTGTGCCGGTACACCGAATTGTGGTAGCGTTGGCTTTACCTTTGTGGAAACTCAAGCGTCATGAACTTTCCAAGCGAACTGCTCTACACCAAAGACCACGAATGGATCCACATCGACGGCGATATCGCCACCGTGGGCATTACTGATTTTGCACAATCCGAATTGGGGGATATCGTATTCATTGACATCCCATCGGAAGGAGATTCCTTAAGTGCTGAGGCTGTATTTGGTTCGGTTGAAGCGGTGAAAACCGTTTCCGATCTGTATTTGCCTTTGGCTGGTGAGATCATCGAAGTAAATGCCGAATTGGATTCCGCACCTGAAAAGGTTAACACCGATCCCTACGGTTCGGGCTGGATGGTGAAGGTTCGTTTGACCGACGCCTCCGACCGCAGCGGCTTGATGGACGCTGAGGCGTACAAGTCCTTGGTTGGTGCCTAAAACTCTTTGGAAGTACTTAGGAAACACCACGGCCGCCCTTTGGGCGGCCGTGGTGTCCTTTTTTTCGCTCCAACCGCGCGAGGAGCTTCCCACGCTTTTTTTGTCTCTGACGGATTTAATTCTGCACGCCGGCGCCTATGCGGGATTGGCCTTTGCCCTTGCAATTGGGCGAGCACAATCCAATGTTTGGTCTTGGTGGCGATTGTCAGGAGCGTTCATTGTTGGAACTTCACTGGAGGTGATGCAGCCTTGGATGGCCGGCCGTTTTTTTGACTGGAGCGACGTGCTTGCCAACGGAGTAGGAATTTTTTTGGGCACGGTTCTTGCGTCATTCTTCGCGAGGCGTATCTTTAACCCGTAATTTAAATCGGTATGAAAAACCGCAAAAATCCCGAAGTAGATCTCGAGCGTCGTCGCGGTCTCTTCATGCAAATCGGCGCCGTGATTGCTCTGGCTTTGACGGTTGTTGCATTTGAGTGGAAAACCTACGAGGCATCGGTTGGCACACTGGGTGACTTGAATGTTACCATTGAGGACGAGGTTATTCCCTTAACCCAAAAGAACACGCCTCCACCGCCCCCGCCGCCCCCCGCGCCACCAGAAGTGATTACCATCGTCGACAACAATGTTGACATTCCTGAGACCACATTAGAATCTACCGAAACGAGTCAAGACGAGCAGGTTGAAATCATCGAAGAAATCGGTGAAAATACCGAGGTCTTTGATTTTGTAAGTGTGGAAAACCGCCCAGTATTCCCCGGTTGCGAACGTGAGTCCAGCGAAGACGCGAAGTTTGAATGCTTCCAACTGAAAGTTCGTCAGTTTGTTGCGAAGGAAACGTCGTACCCCACCTTGGCTCGGGACATGGGCATCGCGGGTAAAGTATGGGTATCCTTCATCATTGAGAAAGACGGTTCCATCGCGGACGTCACCATCGAGCGCGGCGTTGATAAATCTTTGGACGCTGAAGCCGTTCGCGTGGTGAAGAAATTTCCGAGCATGATTCCTGCAAAAGTTTCGGGCCGGTCGGTGCGCATGCGTTACTCCTTGCCGGTTAATTTTACGCTGCAATGAGCAATACTCCATTGGATAAAGAAGCCTCCTCTGTGGAGGCTTTTTTATTGTCTGACGAACAGGTTCAAAAGGTTCTACAAGCGGTTTATTCAGCGGGAGATGCGGTGTTGGAAGTGTACCAACGATCGGATTTTGATGTGGAACACAAGGAGGACGACTCCCCGCTGACCTCGGCAGATCGTGCCGCTCACTTTGTTTTAGACGCCGCTTTGCGCACCACGCCGTATCCCGTCCTGTCTGAAGAAGGCCGATCCATCCCGTATTCGGAGCGTTCGGAGTGGTCAACCCTGTGGGTGGTGGATCCCTTGGACGGGACCAAGGAGTTCATCAAACGCAACGGTGAGTTTACCGTCAATGTTGCCCTGGTTCATCGTGGCGTTCCGGTCTTTGGGGTGGTATACGCCCCAGTACTGGGTTGGGTATTTGTGGGGCATCGTGCTTTGGGTGCTTTCCATTCGGAAGCTCGTCTTCCGTGGAGCGATTTGAAGGGGTGTCCTGTGCAGCAAGCTGCGCAGCGAGCTCCGCACGAACCTTCGGAGGGAATTCCCATCCCCAGGCGTCCTTTACGTGTGGTGGCCAGTCGGTCCCACAACGCTCCAGAAACGGAGGAGCTTTTGGCGCAGTGGGAGGGTCGATTTGGTGCGGTTGAACGCGTGAGCATGGGCAGTTCGTTGAAGTTGTGTTGGGTGGCGTTGGGAAAAGCAGAGGCCTATCCGCGCTTGGCGCCCACCATGGAATGGGATACGGCCGCCGGGCAAGCCTTTGCGGAGGCTGCCGGTTGCACGGTTCGGGTGGTAAAGCGGGACAAAGACGGCACGTTTTCTTGGGAAGAACCGCTGCGTTACAACCGGCCGGATTTATTGAATCCGTGGTTCTTGGTTTGCGGCGCGCCGTATCTTTGCGGCGATGTCTGAGGCGATCCGCGTACCCCAACCTTCTCCTTCCCATTCCATGCCCTTTCGCTGGTCCGACGCCGGCCAACTGATGAAGTTGAGACTGGCTGCGTCGGTGGTTTTTTCGGCGGCAGCGGGATTTTTATTGGGCGTGTCCGTTCAGGAGATCTCCCAGGGCTTTTGGCTCCGTTCGTTGCAGTTTTTGGTTTTGGTTTCTGGAGGCATGTTGGTGGTGGGGTCCAGCAACGCGTTCAATCAAATTTGGGAACGCGACCGGGATGCCTTGATGCACCGCACCCAAAACCGTCCGTTGCCTGCGGGCCGAATGCAGTTGAGCCACGCATGGGCCGTAGCGGTGCTGACCGGCGTTATTGGTTTGGTAGCACTTTTTTGGCTCAATCCATTGACGGGTGTTTTTGGTGCGCTGAGCATCGCTCTGTACGTGATTTGCTACACACCGTTGAAGGCCCGAACCCCGTGGGCGGTTTTGGTTGGCGCTTTTCCGGGTGCCATTCCTACCATGTTGGGTTGGGTAGCCGCTACCGGTCGATTTGGCGTTGAACCCGGGGTGCTCTTTGCGCTGCAGTTTGTTTGGCAATTTCCTCATTTTTGGGCCATTGCTTGGATGGGCTACGACGACTATGCACGTGCGGGGTACTACTTATTGCCCGCCCGAAAAAAAGACCGATCCGCTACTTACGGATCCTTCGTGTACGCGACCTTCATGGTGGCCATCTCGTTGTTGCCCGCGTCGGGATTGACGGGAGCTTTGAAACTATCTTGGCTCGGAGCTGTTTTTGTTTTGGGAGTCGGTGTTTGGGTGGTCTGGGCCGCATTGCGCATGCATCGGAATCCGTCGGACCTTTTGGCGCGAAAGCTCATGCTCACCACCATCGGCTACCTCACCTTGGTGCAAATCATTTACGTAATCGATCATTTTTTCTTGCATGGAACAGTCGGTTTCCTCTTCAGTCGCTAAAGCGGCAAAGCCTTTGCTGTGGATTGGCATGGTCTCCATGGCCATGGCCTTTGCGGGGCTTACCTCCGGTTACGTCGTAGCTCGGTCGGCACTTGTGGCGAAAGGCCAGTGGGTTGAAGTGCCCCTTCCACAGGCATTTTGGGTTTCCACGGCCTTGGTGCTCGCGGGCAGTTTGCTGGTTCACCGCGCATTGCGGGCAGCGCAGATGGATCAATTCAAGCAGTTGAATACCCTGCTCTCCGTGGCTGCAGTGGTAGGGGTGTTGTTTTTGGTTTCACAGGTTCTAGGCGGACGGGAACTTTTGACGCAAGGCTACTACTTCACCGGTGAAAAAAGCACCCAAGCTGGAAGTTGGTTGTACGTCATCGCATGGTTCCACTGGATGCACGCCTTGGCGGGAGTCATCGTATTGCTTTACACGTGGCGTCAATCGCTTCGAGGTGCCTATTCCGCTTCGCGCTGGGAAGGGCTGGAACGGACGGCACTTTTTTGGCATTTTCTAGACGGTTTGTGGATTTACCTCGTGCTTTTCTTGGCGTTTCTTCGTTAACTTTGCGCTCCGACATTAATCCATAACTCATGTCTGCACACCACGCACCCGCTGCAACAACTTCCCGTTGGGGAGGAGGAAACGAGCCTTTGCGCGCCGAATACGGCAAACTCATGATGTGGTTCTTCCTGATTTCCGACGCCCTTACGTTTTCGGGATTCTTGACGGCCTACGGTTTCATGCGTTTCAAGTTTGAACAGTCTTGGCCGATTGCGGAAAAAGTTTTCACGCATTTTCCAGGGATTGAAGGCGATCAGCCGTTGCTTTATGTAGCCTTGATGACCTTCATTTTGATCATGTCCTCCGTTACCATGGTTTTGGCTGTGAATGCCGGACACGAGAAAAAGCAAGGTGCAGTGGCTTGGTGGATGTTGGCAACCATTATTGGGGGCGCCATCTTCTTGGGGTCGCAAGCGTGGGAGTGGTACCACTTCATTCAAGGCGACAAAGGAGCCATTGAGTTGGCCGACACCCGCGTGCTGAAGGTAGCGGATGCGGACGGCACAGTATTATCCTTTTCGCAAATGATTCACGGCGAAGCCGGTCACGCAAGCAATCACGGCGAGGAATTTAGCAAGTCCGATGTGTTTGCGGCATTCAAAGCCAATCCCACGTGGAAATTAATGGAGCCCGGTAAGGGAGGTGCTGTATACGAGCACGCAGAAGCCATGGCATTATTGGGTCAAGGAGCGGATGTTGTTCAGGGAGCGAATATGCACCGGAACGAATACGGCCACAAGCTGTTCGCTAATTTCTTCTTCTTCATTACCGGTTTCCACGGGTTCCACGTGTTCTCCGGCGTTGTCTTCAATTTCATCCTGTTTTACAACGTTTTGCTCGGTACGTACGAGCGCCGTGGTCACTACGGAATGGTAGAAAAGATTGGTCTTTACTGGCACTTCGTTGACCTTGTTTGGGTATTTGTCTTCACGTTCTTCTACCTCGTATAATTCTGCATCATGGGCGAACACGCACACCCCACCGGAACCGCATGGATCTGGAAGATTTTTTGGCTCCTTTTGGCAATCACGGCAGTTGAGGTTGCTTTGGGTATTGTTAAACCGGAATTTTTGCTGGTTCAGTTTGCCGGTACGAGCCTTTTAAATCTGATTTTTATCGGGTTGACTTTGGTCAAGGCCGCTTACATTGTCATGTACTTCATGCACTTGAAGTTTGAGGAGACCTTCCTGCAGTGGACCATTTACCTTCCGGTGCTTATCTTGATTCCGTATTTGACGTTTATCCTCATCGCCGAAGGGGCTCAGATTTACGCTGCGTAACATGGCACAAAACCCCTCAGCGGCCGGTAAGAAATGGATCTTGGCGCTGCTTTTGGTGGTGCCCGTGACGGTCTATTTGTTGTCCGTGCTGCTCAGTGGTGCGGTTCATTTTCGATCTTTAGAAAAAGTGGGTCCGGGACCGGATACCGCTTTTTCTTTTTTGGACCAACGTGGCCGTACCATTACCCAAGACAGCTTGCGCGGCAAAATAGTAGTGGTCAGTTTTTTCTTCACCTCCTGCCCAACCATTTGTCCGGCGATGAACATGAACCTAAAGCAGGTGCACGATCGTTTATTGGCCTATAAGGATATTCAATTTGTCAGCATTTCGGTTGATCCGCAAACAGATCGCCCGGAAGTTTTGATGGATTACGCCGCGCGTTTTGGTGTAGAAAACAGCAAAAGTTGGTGGTTTCTAACCGGTGATCGTGACTTAACCTACCGTTTGGCCAATTTGTATTATTTGGTTGCCCAACCCGACGCCGGTGCGGAGGGCGGATTTACCCACTCCCAGACCGCAGTTTTGTTGGATTGGGAAGGGAACATCCGAAGCAGATTGGACGAAGATACCGAACAGATCAAGGGGGTGTACGATTTAACCAGCCCACATCAGGCCGACGAGTTGGTCGATGATTTGCGTGTATTGGCGAAAGAGTACCGTTCCGTTAAAATGGGTCGATAGTTTCCAACTTATGTCGCAAAATCCTTCCCAGCGCCCTGTGCCGTCTTCCGATCGTTGGGCCATCCCAACCATTGTTTCCTTGTCCATCGCAGTGCCCGTTGTGGTTGCTCTCTTGTTTCTTCTTCCGGAAGATTGGAAGATTCAATGGGGCCACACCAATTTCCGCTCGTTGCCCTTTTTTCATGCGGTGCTGAACGGGTGTACGGCGGTACTCTTGTTGGTGGGGTTTGGTATGATTAAGTCCAAACAAGTGGCTTGGCATCGGTTGGCCAATTTAACGGCCTTCGGTTTGTCTGCGCTCTTCTTGGTCAGTTATGTTTTGGCCCGACTGTCCAACCCCAACGCACCTTTTGGAGGCGAGGGCTGGGTTCGTCCCGTTTATTTTTTCATCCTCATTACCCACATCGCCCTCTCTGTCCCGGTACTTCCACTTGCCATGCTGAGTATTTACCGCGCCATGACGGGTCAAGTTCAGGCACACAAGCGCTTGGTGCGTTGGACCTTTCCCATCTGGCTGTACGTGGCCGTTACGGGAGTTTTGGTGTATGTATTCATGGCTCCTTATTACCCCCAACCCTGATATGAAAGCGAGCAAATCTTGGTTGGTCGTTGCCCTAGTTGCTTTGGCGTTGGGTGTGGTACCCTTGGACGCGGAAGCGCAATGCGCCATGTGCAAAGCAACTGCAGAGACAAACGCCGACGGTGGCGGGGTAGAGGCAGAAGGTCTAAACGCGGGAATTGTTTATTTAATGGCAATGCCGTACCTCATGATGGGCACGGTGGGCTTTTTCTGGTACCGTTCGACGAAAAAAAAGCAAGCAAATAAAGCTTAGCACGATTTTTGCCGGGTATTTTGTCGACTAATCCGGTTATTTTGATGAAACGTACCCTACTTTTTGTATTGGCTACTTGCGGTGGCTGCATTGGTCTTTGGGGCCAAGATGCCTCAATGTCAATGGCCGGAGGACGGTTGCTTACGTTGGAGGAGTGCATCAATTCCGCTTTGAACAACAGCATTCAGTTGCGTCAGGCGCAGTTGAATCAACAGGGAGCGCGCTTTGACGCTGCAGCTGCAGGGGCTGCTTTTTTACCGTCGGTAAATGCCAGTTCGGGTTACTTCAGCAACAGCGGTTTGGTGGTTGATCCCGTTACGAATGCGGTTAGTCGTACGGGCTTATCCAGTGCATCGGGTAGTTTGGTAGCATCCTTGAATGTATTCGACGGTTTTCAAACGTACCACAACTACCGACGGGCACAGGTGGAAGCCACCGCAAGTGCACTGCGGTATGTGTCGGGTCAATACGAAGTGGTTTTGAATGTGTCCCTTGCCTATTTACAGGTATTATTGGCGCAGGAGGCGCATAAAGTTGCCCAAGAGCAAGAGCGCTTGTCTTTGCGTTTGGTGGAGCGAGCCCAAAAAATTCGCTCCGCAGGAAGCGGAACACCCGCCGACGTCTACCAAATTCAAGCCCAGCACGCCCGTGACGTACAACGCACAGTGACGACACAGAATCAGGTGGAATTGACGCGGTTGGCGTTGTTTCAAGCCATGAATGCCCCCGTGGATGTAGGGGCAGAATTTGCGCCGCCCTCCGGCAGCAGCGAAACGCAAGGTGCGGCGGTACTGCTTTCTTCGCCCATTGCCACATTGTACGAGGCTTCGTACGAACGTCAGCCCTCCATTCAGGTGGCGCAATTGTCTGTTCGCAGTGCCTTTCATGCGGTTAAGTCGGCGCGAGGCGCCT
>CAYXHJ010000034.1:0-10496 GCA_964464855.1 uncultured Owenweeksia sp.
CTTCGTGGTGCTTGGGCGACGACGTCCGCGAATACACGTCAAAAGAGATCCCAAAATCCTGAAACGCCTTGCCCATCAGCGCGTGGTACGTATCCACGACCGCCTGTGGCGTCGTTCCTTCCTTGCGGGCCTTCACCGTAATGGCCATGCCGTGCTCGTCCGAACCGCAAATAAAAGCAACGTCCCGGCCCCGCATCCGCAAGTACCGAACATAAATGTCTGCCGGCAAGTAGCAACCCGCCAAATGTCCAATATGTATGGGTCCGTTGGCGTAGGGAAGTGCCGCGGTAACGGTGGTGCGTTTGGGAATCCTTTTCATGGTTTTGCAAAGATACGACGCCCCAAGGAGCCCTATCCATCGTCCAACAAGTACCAATAAATCTGCCCCCTCTGGACTACCGCTAAGTACAGTCCAATCCGAACGCTCAAACGTTTGTGGCGCGCCCAAGCGTCCATGGCCATACGGATTCGGTTTTCCTGCGGGCGGGTGAGGCATGCCCGGATCACGGATTCAGGTTCCGAAAAATCCCAAATTCCCCGTGACCTGGACTTGACCTCCACCACCAACCATCGATTTCCGCGCCGCGCCACCAAATCCAGCTCAAAACGGTGCCAACGCCAATTTCGCGCCAAAACCACGTATTGATGCTCGTGCAGCCATCGGGCCACCAAATCTTCTGCGTTTTGACCTTTCGCTCGGGTCGACGGATCTCGCCGTAGTTCGCTATACCCACCCACGGGCATATCGGGACGCTCGGCATCGTCCCAGGGAGGTTTCGAGGTGTTCATGGGGCAAAGGTGTACCCCATTTTCGCCGACAGTCGGTTTTTAACGTTTATAACCGTATAAAAACGGATAAAAATGCAAAAAGCTATTAATCAGCTAGTTGACAAAAAATAAACGTTTACACTACGGGCAAAAAAAACCTACGGTTCCAAAATTTCCAAAACGTGGTATAAGCCATGCCCAAACGCCTGGTTATCGGCCAAATGCCCCATCGGGAAGCCCGACGCCACCGGAATATTGGGAAAATGCTCCAACACCATCGACCCCACCGACCGTCCAAACGGCACCGCGTTGTCGTGCAAATCCGTCATTCCCCCGATAACGACGCCCACCACGCCCTCCAATGCCCCGGACCTCCTCAGGCCCAGCAACATCCGATCCACGTGGTACACGTATTCGTCCAAATCTTCCAAAAACAGGATGCATCCCCTCAAATTTGGGAAGGTCTTGGAGCCCAAAAGACTGTACAAAACACTCAAATTGCCCCCCACGAGCGGGCCGCGCGCCGTTCCGGCGCGCCACCCCAAAACCGCCCAATTCGCCGGGCTGGGAGCCGCAATGCGCCACCCCTGCGCGGCCTCGCCGCGCCACAACGCATTCAACGTCCGCAAAGATTCCGTCGAATTACCGGCAACATTCACCGGCATCGTTCCGTGCACCGACGCCACGCCTGCACCCCACGCCGCGGCCAAAAGGACCGTCGGGTCCGAGTACCCCACTAGCCATTTGGGGTCCTCCTTCAATAAATTCCAGTCGACCAAATCCACCGCGCGCGCCGAGCCGTACCCGCCGCGTACGCACCACAGGGCCCGCACCGACGCGCGTCGCATGGCCCATTCCAAGTCCGCTGCACGCTCCGCGTCCGACCCCGAAAATTGATTCTGCACACCCAAAGCGTGGGGCGCCCGAACCGGCACCAAACCCACGGACCGCAACCAATCCTCGGCCGGCGCCAAATCCTCCTCCGACAGCCACCGAGCCGGCGCCACTAGGGCAACCTCATCTCCATCCTTCAGAAATTCAGGCCTTTGCGCCCCAAAACGACCGGACCCGTCGGGCACCAAAAATCCACTTCCAAGCTTCTCCATGCACCCCAAAAATAGGGTGGCATTGAATTTGCACGAACAAAAACAATTTTCTACCTTCGTAAAGCGATGAAAAAGTCCTTCCTTACCCTTCTCCTAAGCGCCGCCAGCTTCGCTGCCGTCCCCGCTCTAGCCGACGGCATGCCGGAATGGACCCTTTTTCAACGCGACGGCGCCTTGGTATTGCACACCGACGGACCTCAATCCTCTGGCGAAGCCACCATCGAAATCACGGACGTCCTCGGAAAACGCGTTGCGACGTTCCGCCGCTCCGTCTCCAACTCCACCCAAGCCTTGGAATTGTCCGCCGACCTCACCCCCGGTTTTTACCTCGTGAAAATCCAAGTGGGCGCCGACCTCCAAGTTCGCCGCATCCGCTGGCAGTAAGCTAACTCCCCGACGGCAATAGAACCCCGTCGATCCCTTTTCTCCTTATTTGACCGCATTTTGACCGCGCCCACGAGGCGCTTAACCGTTTTGTACCGTTCGCTCCAAGCCCCTCGCCGCCCCGCAGGGGCGCGTCGGTGCGCCAACAAAAGACCAAAAAGTACGACGTCAGGCGATTTTCAGCTTCTCAAGCACCGCCACAAAATAGCCGTCCGAATCCGCGTGGTAGGGATCCAAGGTCTCCTGGTGCACCAAACGGTACTGCCCCGGATGCTCTTCCATGAAGCGTTCCACCTGCCGCTCGTTCTCCGAGGGCAAAATGCTGCAGGTTGCGTAGACCAAGCGACCGCCCACTTTCAGCGCATCCGGATACGTCCGCAAAATCTGGGCTTGCGTATCCACCGTGCGTTCCAAATGCTCCGGCCGCAATTTCCACTTGGTATCCACATCCCGACGGATCACGCCGGTGCCCGAGCAAGGCACGTCCAGTAGCAAAGCATCCGCCCAACCCTCCAAACGCTGCACGTCGCGCGCCGTTTTGATGGGCGCCGTTCGAATGCAGCTCACCCCAGCGCGCTCCGCGCGTTTGTCTAATTCTTTCAATTTGAAAGGCTCTACGTCCATGGCGATGATTTCCGCGCCATTTCCTGAGTCGGCTGCCAACTGTAAGGTTTTGCCGCCGGCACCGCTGCACGCATCCAAGATTTTCATTCCCGGACGCGCCTCCACAAAGGGGGCAATGCGTTGACTTCCACCGTCCTGAACTTCAAATGCACCCCGCGCAAATGCCGCAGTTTTCGTGAGGGAGGGTCGGCCAACCACCCGCAAAGCCCAAGGCCCAACGTCGCTGAGCTCTACTTCTATGCCTTCCGCCCGAAGTTCCGCCAAAACCTGATCGCGCGTACCGCGCAGCGCATTGACTCGCAGGATTACCGACGTCGGCTCGTTCAAGGCAACCGCCAATCGATTCCACTTTTCAGGCCCAACCTCGGCAACCACGCGTTCTTCAAACCAAGCCGGATAGGACTGGGACCACTGGATGGGCCAGTCCCGCGCGGCCGCCAAGGCGGCCGCGCGGGATTCCTCCTCCGGCGCACGAACTCCTTCCGCCCACGGCGGAACGGCCTCACCGCGCAAAACCGTCCAATAGACCCAAAAAAGTCGTTTGATGTCTTTACGCTTCAGGCTGGGTTCGGACTTAAGGGGTTTTTGACCCTGCAAAAAAGCGTCGATGGCCCATAATTTGCGCCAGTTCCGAACGATCTCGTAGGAGTGCTCCGCCACAAACGAACGGTCCCGCGACCCCCACTTTTTATTGAACTTAAGTACCTGGTCCAGAACATTGTGTACGTAGTGCACGCCCCCAAAGGAACGCTCCAAAACTTCATAAACGCCTGCGACGGTATTGGGATGTGCGGTAGCCATGGGCCAAAGGTACGGCCATTCGTTGCCCATTTTTCCTTCCTTCGGGCCGACAGTCGGTATTAAACGGATATAAGCGTTACCTGCGCGATATTCGGACCTCTGGATCCGTTTTTCGTTTTCTATTTAATTCAATGACAAACAGTTACGGTTCAAAAATTATCCGTTATAAACGTTTATCAAAACAGCAAATTAAGGCCCCAAAAAACAGACGGAGCCCGCCGCACGAAAACGCTATATTTGGGGTACAACTATGGCCAAACTACACCCCGTCCACCTCCTGGGCCAACAAGTGCGCCTCGGTGACCTCCTCCGGAACTACGCCGACCTCTGGAAAATCGCTCGCCAAAAGAAAAAAATTTTAGGAGGTCTCCTCCTGAGCTTCACCCTCCTCGGCCTCGTTGTTGGCATCCTCAACCCCAAAAAATACGAAGCCGAAGTCATCATCGCCATCGAAGACGACGACTCCTCCGGCTGGCAGAACCTGCTCCAGCAATTCGGCATCGACGTCGGCGGCAACAACCCCGGCGGAATCTTTAAAGGCGAAAGTCTAGTGCAGCTCTTCGTCACCCGCACCCAAGTGGAGCGAACCCTGCTCCGTGAGGCCGAATTTGAGCCCGGTCGACGCGAAATAATCGCAAACAGGTACTTAAAAACCAGTAAATTATCCAAAAAAGAAGAGTTTCAGGGCGTTCAATTCGGAACCGACCGAACCCAATTCACCCCCCTGCAAGACTCCCTCCTTTTTCTCATCTACAAAGACGTCACCAAACGCGTTTTGGACGTCTCCAAGCCGGACCAAAAACTCAGCATCCTCCACGTCAACGTCAAGCACCAAGACAAGTTCCTTGCCAAGACCCTGGCCTTGGAAACCGTCCGAAACACGTCGGACTTTTACATTGAACTCCTGACGAAAAAGGCGCGCAACAACCTGAAAATCCTGGAGCGCGAATCCGACTCTGTCCGCCGCATGGTGAACAAAAACATGCTCAGCTCCGCCACGCAGTCCGACGACTACCTGAACATCAACCAGCAGGTTTTGAAGCTGGATCAAAACAAAAATCTCGTCGACCTCCAAATCAACGTCTCCCTGTACGGCGAATTAATCAAGAACGTAAAGCTGGCCGAAATTGGCATTCGCAAGGAAACACCCCTCATTCAAATTGTTGATTTACCGCAATTTCCGCTGGAAAAAGCCGGTTTCACGTGGTGGCAATGGGGAATTATTGGACTGGTTGTAGGCCTGTTGTTTTCCGTACTCTACGTTGCGTTTCAACCGTCGGCCCCACAAGCGAGCCCGCGAGCGGCGGGTACCCCGGCTTGATCGTTGGGCTTTTCTGCAAATTCTGTGATGCGCACCTCGTTGCCCCACCACGAACCGTCGTCTACCGTTTGTGCGGTTTTGGTGGCCTACGGATGGTCTGAGGCCCAGGAGGAACGTTGGTCCCGTTTCCTTTCCGGTTGGTGCCCGACGGATCGCGCCCTGGTGGTTCAAAACGACCCAACTTCCCCGGACTGCGCGCGTTTCCGCACCCTTCGGGGCTCCAACGCGTTCGCGGAGTTCAGCGCCTATTTGGAAGGCTACGCCGCCCTTGCCCACGAACACGGCGGCTCCGCCCCCGTCTTCGTGGTCAACGACACCCTTTGTTCCCACCGCTGGTCCACGGGCTGGAAGCGGGCCGTGCGCCTTTGGGCGCACCGCCCGCCCCACGCCCTCCTGGGCGACCCGCGCCACGACCCCCTGCCCGGCACGGAACGCACCCTGGACTTTTTGTCCAGTTGGATTTTCGCCCTCCACGGCCCCGACGCCCACCGCCATTTTCGCGCCGGATTGGTTGACGTTCAATCGCCCGAAAACTGGGGCGTCCCCGCCTACCCGGAGCCCGAATACCGGCTCATGGTTCGGGACTACCTCGACGGCCGCCGCGGCCGCGGCTGGAGCCGCGCTGGCCGCGCCACCGCCGCCCTGCGGGCCCTCAAAGAACAGTGCATTTACGCCGAACATCGCTTGGGAATCATTTGGACCAGCAAGGTAGCGGGCCTAAATGCCGACAGTCGGTTTTTGCCGGATAAAAGTGTTTTCCGCGCTTTATTTCGGTCCGACAAACGTGGGCAGCCCGATAACGCACCGGTGCGCGCGGCTGCCGCCGCGCGCGACCCGAAACCTACTAAAGGAAGTGCCAACCCCTTGGTTTTGGGAAACTTGGCCGGATACTGGCGGCCGCTGGTTCGGGTATCTGATCGGTTTTTGTCTGCGCGTCGGCGTGGATTACGTTGGACCAAACACCCCCGGAGATGAGTACGGAGGGGTCGGAACAAACGCTTGAAAAAACGCCCCGTTACGGGCCAAAATTACCGATGGTGGGCATTTTAAAAAACGCCCTTTCATGGCTGCTGTTCATGCCCAACTTCTTCCCGCCCCTCCCCGTGGGCCGCATCGAAACCTTCCCCTGGGCCACCTTCTTTTCCTTCGACCGTCGGCTCACCCTGCCTGCTGCCTACACCTTCGTCATGGCCTTGTTTCTGCTGTCGGCCGGCTACTCCCTCTACACCTACGGGAACCCCGTCTCCGTCCTGCGGAGCTACCTCTCCTTGCTGAACGCGTCGCTCATCTTCTACCGCATCTGGAACACCGACGGCGCCGACTTTCTGCGCATTGTTAAAGCGCTCATCTCGGTACTTTGTTTGCATCTGGTGCTGAGCCTGTGGCAGTTCAGCGGCACCGTCCCCGACGCCATCATGGGCTTCATTCAGTACTTCACGCCCCGCGCCACCGACCAAGTCCTGGGCCAAGGCCGCGGCGTATCCGGCATCTATGCCGAGCCCGCCTACGCCGCCTACGCCGTCCACTACAGTTTCGTCTTCTTGCTTCTGATTTCCAAAATCCACCCCTTCTCCTTCCGCGGGCTGGCCTTGCTCACCGTTCTCCTGGGCTTCGATCTGGTGGTCAGCCGTTCCGCCACCGACGTGGTGATGTTGGGCGTCCTGTTGACCGGTTTTTTGAACCGTCGGAACATCTTCCGGGCATCACTTTTCTTGGCGGGATTGTTGGTGACGGCGCTGTTGTACGCACGGCTGGGCGACGACCCGCCGCGGTCCGTAATGCTCCTGTACAACCTCTTCTTCAACCTCAACCTGAACGACCCCTACCTGACGGTCTTCAACGAGAGCGGTTTCCGACTCATTTCCATCTACGGGGGCTACATCTACGGGCTGGTGCATCCCTTTGGCGGCGGCATTGGATCTTGGCCCGTGACGTCTTTGGTGGCGTTAGAGATGACGGGCGTCGACGCCTTTGAAATCTACTTCTATTTGGAGATCAACGAAGGGTTTTACTACCCGACACGTCCGTCGGCCTTTGCCTCTGAGTTGTTCATGGAAGCAGGTTGGGTGGGGTTCTTGCTTTATGCGTTTGCGTTTTTTGGGTTTGCGCGGTTCCGCGAGCTGATCCGCAATCCGTGGGGTCGGGCCGTGTTTTTCATGTTTTTGTTCAATTTCTTCGCCCTGGGAACCATTGGGGACCCCATTGGCACGGCGGTTTTGGGCCTGACGTACGTCTACATCCTGAAATTCAAGGAAAAATTGCCGTCGGGTGATGAGGACGAGGATTTTGATTCATCCGAAGAGGTGGATCCAGACGCCCCGAGCGGCGCTCCAGAAGGGGATATCGCTTCTTCAAGCGGCGCCCCCACCCCCCTGAGCCCTTCCTCCAGCCCTGAAGCCCCCGCATCGCCCGCCCCAGGCGCCGCAGATGGAGCTAAGGATAAGGGCGGCGCCCCAGGCGCCGCAGATGGAGCTAAGGTTAAGGGCGGCGCCAGAGGCGCCGCAGCTTCATCACCCATAGCATCAAATGATGCTACACCACCAACCTCGGATCCGTCGTGAAGGGGAATGGGATGAATTCGGTGTGGTACTTGGCGGACAAAGGGGGTCGGGCGGTACTGAATTTGGTATTGTTTGCGGCGGTGTCCCGGAGTTTGGGGCCGGAGGCCTTGGGGGACCTGGGCTACGGATTGGCGTTGTTGGCGTTGGCGTCGGGCTGGGGCGTTCCAGCGCTGGAAACGTGGCTGATTGCGCAGTGGCCGGTGGTGGCAAAGGACCGTGCGACGCATTGGATGGCGCTGGCGGGGCGTACGCACCTTGTGTTCACGGGCGTTGCCTTGCTGGTGGCGTTGTGGTGGCAACCCACGGGAGTTTCGGTGGCCTTGTTGGCTGCGGCAGGAATGTTCCGGGGATCGGACGTGTTCAAAACGTATTTGGAGGCGCACGGCGAGGCCAAACGCACAGTGCTCTTTGACGGCGCAGCTTTTGCCGTGGGCGCGGCAGCCAAACTGGCTTGCGTGTGGCTGGAGGCGGATTTTGGCTGGTTTGCGGCGGCGTTTGCGTTGGAAACGGTATTGGCGTGGCCGCTTCTGGCGTGGGCGGTGGGGCCGTCGGTGCCGGGCGCAGCCCGTGCGCTTTGGACCGAACGCGTTTCAACCCAAGACTGGACCCGATTTGTGCGCCAAACGTTTCCACAAACCTTAGCGTACGTGCTGTTTTTGGGGCAGTTGCGTTTGGGGACGTTGCTGTTGGAGGCTTGGTCCACGCCGGAAGCGCTGGGGCAGTGGACCGCGGCAACGCGGCTTTTGGAAGTGTGGTCTTTTGTTCCGTGGGCACTGACCGCCCCGTGGTATCCAGCCGCCATTCGTGCGGGTTGGGGAAGTGCCGAACGCGCCCGTTTGGTGCGCAAAATGGCCCTTTGGAGTTTGGGAAGTGCGGCCGTTTTGGCTCTGCCCATTTCGCTGGGGGCGTCGGTTTGGGTGGATTGGATTTACGGCGACGCCTTTGCCAACGCCGCTCCTTTGCTGACCGTAGCCGCGTTCAACTTGTTCCCTTGGTTTTCCTACTTGTTTTGGGTGCGTTGGATGCACTTGCAGCACCGCTCCAACGCTGTTCCGGTTTTTTCAGCCCTCTACGTGGTGGTGCAGGCCCTGCTGGCCGCGCTGTGGATTCCGGCCGACGGTGCCTTGGGCGCAGCTTGGGCCTCCTTGGTCTCCGGTGTGGGGGTGATGACCGCAGCGTACGCCTACGGACTGCTTCCGCATGCGGGCCCCAAATAAAACACCCCCGTGGAGATTAATCCTTAATTTTGAGGCATGAAATACCCCGTTGCCGCGCTTTTGCTCTTGGCCTCCGTTGGGGCCGGTGCCCAACACCTGTCCACTTTGGATCCCATTCAAGACGACGCCGCCCGCCGCGCGCAATTGTGGGGACGTGTTCCCGCCACCAGCAGTCTGTGCATTCGTCCGGTGGAC
Source organism: uncultured Owenweeksia sp. (assembly GCA_964464855.1). Classification (GTDB taxonomy): domain Bacteria; phylum Bacteroidota; class Bacteroidia; order Flavobacteriales; family Schleiferiaceae; genus CAMDTE01. Next base: position 8,978 of record CAYXHJ010000034.1, read on the forward strand.
CCGATTTTGGCGTTGAACCTCAGCAATCCGGCTGGATTGGATTCCTTGTACGATTTCTATCCGGACTCCACGCCGAAGTCGGAACGAATGAAGCCTCTGTTGCCCAGACATTCCGTGGTGATTCCATTGCCGGGTTCGTTGAAACTGCCCATTCAGGCTCAAATACTGCCGATTACGAGCAAAATTCAATACAACCAACACCACGACTTTGGCTGGCAAGACGGCCCCATGATTCCCAACCGCGGCCTGCAGACCTACCTCAGTGGCGGAGCCTTTGTGCGCGTGGGCGGCAAATGGGCGAATGTTGAGGCACAATTCGCCCCCGAATGGGTACGCGCCCAAAACCAAGACCCGGATCGCAACCCTGCCGTTCGTTGGTGGATTGGCGACGAGCCCGAACGCTTTGGGGTAGATCCCTACCGCTTCCGCGGTTTGGGACAGAGTCGCTTCCACGTGAACGCCTACAAATTCTACGCGGGCTGGGGCACCGGGAACGTACAGTGGGGACCCGGTCAGGACCTCAACCTCATGATGTCCAACAACGCTCCGGGAATGAACCACTTCAGCATGGGCACCCGGGCGCCACTGAAAACCAAAATCGGCTCGTTTGAAGGCCAAGTACTTTCCGGTAACCTGCACTACAGCGGCTACACCTGGGCCCGTGGCCCCGTGTGGAGCTCTGCGCCCCTGCCCGATGTGGTGCGCACCCCCAGCCGAGACTCCCTGCTCCGCCCTTTCAACGGCATTGTGGCCGTGTACAACCCCAGTTTCCTACCTGGATTAAGTTTAGGGATTATTCGAAGTGTTTGGGCTGCCAAAGGCAGAGATACTGCCGTTAATCCACTTGCGTTTACCGCCGCAATTTTTTCAAACCCTTTCATGTCCAACTACCGGTTTACCAAACTCAACCAAATGGCCGGCGGCTTTTTTCGATGGGTGATGCCAAAGTCAAATTTTGAAATCTTTGGGGAATACGTATCCGACGACTCTCGTTTTGACCTGCAAGACTTGATCACATCGCCCGAACACACGCGCGCCTACCACTGGGGCTTCCGAAAATTGGTACCCGTTACGGGACCTTCAGATTATTGGGACGCTGGCATGAATGTAGTCGTAATGGAAGCATCAAAGGAGGCGACGATACGAAGACAATTTGGATATCCCATGTTCAACGGTGCCGCAGATTACAACAACTTTGGACAAAATTTAGGCGCCGGAATATCCACTGGAAGCAACCAATTCACCGTAAAATTGGCCCGCGTGAAGAGCTTCCGCAAAGTGGGCTTCCAACTTGACTGGGTCAAACGCAACCCGGACATGATTTACATGGGACGCACCCCGTGGCTCACCACCTGGTACGGCTACGACTTTACCAAGAAATGGATCGACTGGGGCCTTTCTGCGGTATTCCAAAACCGCGTGGGGAACGTGGTGTACTACGTGCGGCCCATGATGATGCAGACCTACAACTGGATGTACTTGTTTCACCCCACCAACGCATACGACCCCGCCATCGACC
>CAYXHJ010000035.1:0-10304 GCA_964464855.1 uncultured Owenweeksia sp.
GAACCGCTTATCTTCGGGGCATGCAAAAATCGGTCTTTTGGGCTGCCGTGTGCGCCCTTCTTCCCGTCGCCGCACAGTCCCAAAACGGGTACTGGCAAAACCACGTGGACTACACCCTTTCGGTTCAGTTGAATCCGGATAACCACGCGTTTACCGGTTGGGAACGTTTGAAGTACACCAACAACAGCCCAGACACCCTGCGGGAGGTTTACTACCACCTGTATTTCAATGCGTTTCAGCCGGAGTCCATGATGGACGTTCGGTCCCGGAACATTTCAGACCCGGACAAGCGCGTTACGGACCGGATATCCAAGCTTCGTCCGGAAGAAGTGGGCCGTCAGACCGTCAGCAACCTCAAGCAAAACGGCGTCGATCTGTACTTTGAAACCCAAAACACGGTATTACGCGCGGTATTGGCACAGCCACTGCTGCCCGGGCAGACGACCGAATTGACCCTGGATTTCAACGGGCAAGTTCCGGTTCAAATTCGACGGTCCGGACGCAACAATAAGGAGGGCGTTGACTACTCCATGGCCCAATGGTACCCCAAATTAGCCGCCTACGACCGCCACGGTTGGCACCCGGATCCCTACGTGGGGCGCGAGTTTTACGGGGACTTTGGGCGTTTTGACGTGCATATTGGCCTGCCCGCAAGCTACGTGGTAGGTGCTACTGGCGTAGAGTTGCCGGCAAATGTGTTGGAACCCATTCCGTCGAAAGGACGCAAAGCGAAAAAAGAGGTTCGCTGGTGGCGCTTTGAAGCGGAAAATGTCCACGACTTTGTTTGGGCCGCAGATCCGGAGTTTGTCCACAAGAAGATCCAAATTCCCAACGGCCCCCTCCTCCAATTCTACCACCTGCCGGACGCCAAAAGCAGCCGTCATTGGGACCGTCTGGCCCAGGACGCTCCACTGTTTTTTGCCTTCATGGCTGAGAAATTTGGCCCCTATGCCTACCCGCAGTTCAGCGTCATTCAAGGCGGTGACGGCGGCATGGAGTATCCCATGGCCACACTCATGTTGGCCCAAGGAGACGACTACGAAGGGTTTTTGGGCCTCTTTGCGCACGAAACCTGCCACGCTTGGTTTCACGGCATGCTGGGCACCAACGAACAGGCGTACTCCTGGATGGACGAAGGCTTTGCCACCTTCGCGGAAGACGAAGTCATGAACGTGTTGACGCGTAAGAACGAATTGAATCCGCACCTCGGCTCCCTGCGTGGGTACTTAGCGTTGCGCAAACGCGGTGCCCAAGAGCCCCTCACCACGCCCGCGGATTTGTACGACGTCAACTTTGCTTATTCGGTAGCTTCTTATTCCATGGGCAGTCTGTTTTTGGTGCAGCTGCGCAACATTGTGGGCGAAGATGCCTTTTGGGCTACGATGCGCGCCTACTACGAAAATTGGAAATTCAAGCACCCGGAACCGTCGGACATCATTCGGTTGGCGGAACGCAAATCGGGCATGGAACTGGATTGGTATTTGGCACTTTGGACCGGCACCACCAAAGGCATTGATTACGCTGCAGAAGGGGTGCAGCGCTTTGGTGCGGGTTCCACGGGAATCCAGCTGCGTCGGGTGGGCAATTTCCCCATGCCGTTTGACGTAGAGGTGTACACGCGGTCGGGCGCCAAGTATGTGTACCACGTGCCGCTCTCTTTGTGCCAAAAACAGCCCGAAAACCGCAAATCACCGGGCGGAAGAGCCGTGCCGACGGTGGTGCGCGCTTGGGATTGGACGCATCCTGCCTACGTGTTGCAGGTGGGAATTCCGTCGGAAGAAATCACCCAAGTGGTGGTGGATCCACACCAGTGGATGGCGGATGTAGAGCGCAAAAACAACACGTGGACCGCACCGGTGACGCACGCGCCGGACGAAACCGCACCTGCGGTGGAAGTGGCACCCAAATGATTTGGGCGCAGCGTTCGTGCGTTTGGAGGTGCTGAGGAGCTGCGTTTAGCGGCGTTTACCTCCCCCGCCACTTTGGCCTCTGCCGCCACTCGTTTTGCCAAATCCACGGCTCCCTCCTGATGATCTGCCAGCGGAGTTTCTCCCTCCGGAAGCTGAGCGATTTCGGGTATTTGATCCGCGTTGGTACGGTGCCGCCGCGCCTTCGGCGCGCGGCAAACCAAAGTCAATCTGCTTGCGCTGAATGTCTACTTCTTTGACCACAATTCGGAGCGGGTCGCCAAGTTGGTGAACAATGCCGGAACGCTCGCCTACCAAGCGGTAATTGGCGGTGTCCAAGGTGTAAAAATCGTCGGAAAATTCGCGGAGTCGGACCAACCCCTCGCAACCGGTAGATGGGACCTCAACAAAAACGCCCCACTCGGAAACGCCGGAAATGACGCCGTCCAGCTCTTGGCCCAAGAACTGTTCCATGTACACGGCCTGCATGAACTTGATGGAGGCGCGCTCCGCCTCAGATGCGGCCTTCTCGCGCTCGGAGGAATGCACGCATGCTGCGTCCAACTCTGTGGCCAAGGGGCCAGATTTGCCGTCCAGGAAATCCTGAAGCAGGCGGTGCACCATCATGTCCGGGTAGCGCCGAATGGGGGACGTAAAGTGGGTGTAGTCGTCAAATGCCAAACCGTAGTGGCCCACATTTTGGGTACTGTAGACGGCCTTGGCCATGGTGCGCACGGCCAACGTTTCAATCAGGTTGGCTTCGGGAGTCCCCTTTACCTGACTGAGCAACGTGTTTAAACTGCGGCGAATGGCCTGCCGGCCGTCCACTGCGAGCGCGTATCCAAACGGGCGAACAAAGAGGCTGAGGTCCGTCAATTTGGACGGATCGGGATCGTCGTGGATGCGGTAGACCATGGCACGGCCCGTGGGTTTTCCATTGGTGCCTCTTCCTACCGCTTGGGCCACACTGACGTTGGCCAACAGCATGAATTCCTCAATGAGTTTGTGGGCGTCTTGGGCTACCTTGAGGTACGCCCCTACGGGTTTGTTGTGCTCGTCCAGCTTGAACTTGATCTCCGCGCGATCGAACGCAATGGCCCCGTTTTTCATGCGCTTGGCGCGGAGGGTTTGCGCCATTTTGTTCATGGCGCGCAACGGAGCCGCAAGGGGGTCTTCCGCCCCGTCCAAAACCGCTTGGGCTTCTTCGTAGGCCAGGCGGCGCTGCGAATGAATGACCGTGCGGCCAAACCAGCGATCCACCACCTCGGCTTCCGGGGTCATTTCAAAAACGGCAGAAAACGTGAATTTATCCTCGTTGGGACGCAGCGAACACACGTGGTTGCTGAGCACTTCCGGCAACATGGGAACCACGCGGTCTACGAGATAAACCGAGGTTGCGCGCTCGTATGCCTCGCGCTCCAGCGCAGACCCGGGCCGAACGTAGTGGGTTACGTCTGCAATGTGCACGCCTATTTCCACATTGCCGTTGGACAGGGTCTTGTACGACAACGCGTCGTCAAAATCCTTGGCGTCCGCAGGGTCAATGGTGAACGTCAAAACACCCCGAAAATCCCGACGTCGAGCGATTTCCGAAACGTCCAGTTCCGTGTTCAACGACGCGGCATCGGCCTCCACTTCCGGGGGAAATGCGTACGGCAATCCGTATTCCTCCAAGATAGCATGGATCTCCGTATTGTGCTCGCCCGGACGTCCCAAAACCTTGATTACCCGTCCAATCGGGTTGAACTTGGGATTGGTCCATTCCACGAGTTCCACCACCACCACATCTCCATCTTGGGCTCCGTTCAAAGCGTCCTTGGGCAGGTAAAAATCCTTTCCTACCCGACGGTTGTCCGTAAGCAGAAAGGCGTGTTGCGGGGTGATGTCCAACGTCCCCACGTAGGTTTCTTTGGCTCGTTGAACCACTTCCACCACCTGGCCTTCTTGGCGAAAGCCCGCACGGGGAGCGGCAAAAAGCAGCACTTTGACGCGGTCTCCGTTGAAGGCCGTGCCGGTGTGGGTGTCCCGAATGTAGACGTCCTGTTCCAGTTCCGTTCCGGTGATGTATCCGGTGCCGGATTGCGTCAGGTCCAGTTTTCCTTCCACAAAACGCTCTTCAAAAAAGAGCCGGAATACGTTGGGGGGGCCTTCTACCGCTTGCTGGGTGCGCACCAGAAGTTCCAGAGCACTACGCACCAGGGGTCTGCCCTGTGCGTGGGGCAAGCCGACGTCTACGGCTAAATCGTCCAGCGCAAAGCGTCGGCCGGGGCTTTTGGACAATCGTTTGAGCAACTTGCTGGCAATGGCCGCTGCGTCTAAGGAGCGGTGGGCCTTGTTTTTTTTGGGGCCTTTTTTAGGCATAAGTAAAGCGCCTTTTGTAGGCGATGGAGTAAAGGTCGGTAAAATTTAGGGGGACAAGTGCAACCTTTGTGCCGGAATGTGCATCTTGAGAACAAACGCTTCCTCCGATGGAGCCATTTGACGAACTCATCGCCCGATGTCTCCGTCGCGAACCTGCGGCAGAGAAGCGCCTGTACGACCGGCTAGCTCCGGTTTTGCTGGGCCTGTGCCGTCGGTATTTTGACCGACCGGAGGACGCCGAAGATGCCATGATCCAATCCCTGTTGACCGTGTTCGAAAAACTACCGCAATTCCGCTACGAAGGCTCCTTTGAGGGCTGGGCCAAGCGCATTGCGGTGCACACGAGCCTCATGGCCCTGCGTCAGAAAAAGGTGGACTTTTCCAGCGCAGCGGATGTGGCATCTTCGGCTCTGCCGGCCGACGATTCGTTGGATCGGGCGCACCGTTTGGACGCTTTGGTGGCGTGCGTACAAGCGCTTCCCCACGGGTACCGAACGGTGTTCAACCTGTACGCAGTCGAAGGCTACTCGCATGCGGAAATCGCGCAAGAGCTTGGCATTTCAGAGGCCACCAGCAAGTCTCAGTTTTCCCGAGCGCGGGCGCGGCTGCAAGTTTTGGTAACTGCTAAAGGTCTGAACCGTGCGGATTGAGGACGAACTCCGGGAGTATACTGCGCAGCCCAGCGAGGCGGCGTGGGAGCGCTTTCGGGCGGGCCGCGCGGCCGCAGGCGGCGCGGACGAGCTCCGTGGAGCAGCGGGGGCTGATCCTGCGTTTGGAGCGGCGGCCGCGGAGCGGCGGCCGCGCGAACGGCGCCTTTCGCCTTGGTGGTGGAGCGCTGCCGCAAGTGCCGCGGTCTTGGTGGGTGCGTGGTGGGGGATGCAAACACCCAATCCCATAACCACCGCGAATCCAGTGCTGGTGCCGCAAGCAGCTCCGGCAAACGCCGGTTCTTTCACCGCGCCCATTGCGGCCCAATCCGCAGCTCTTGCCGTTAAAATCGTTTCGAAACCCACAGGCACATCGGGCTCACTTTTCACCGCCACTGCCTCTGCGGCGCGCGATACCCACTCAGATTCCGTTTCTTTGGCGCCCAGCGCGTCGCTTGCTGTTGTTGAGGCAAGAGTACCCGTTGTGGTGGAAAATGCTTCTCCGGGCTTAAAACAGGCCTTCAGCGAGCCATCACACGCTGCAGTAACCCCGGCCGGCCGCGTCGGTGAACCGTTGGCACCTGTTGAAACCGGTTGGATACATTGGGACGTGGCCTGGGAAAACGGAAATCCATACCGATGGCCGGATTTGCCAAAAACCACCGAGCCCGATCGATGGGGGCGTACGGCCTTGGTCTTTGCCCAAAAGCAATGGGAGCGCCTGCGTCGCGGAGAGAAACTGGTGGACCGAATTCCCGTGCCCGAAGAATTGACCGTCACCCTGGATTTAAAGAAAGTTGGACAACGCTTGGCGTTGCCCGCAATTCCAAAGAGCGAAAACCGTCGTAATGAACCTTAATTAATTGAACGAAATGAAAAAAATAACCACCCTGGGACTTATCCTCGCTGCGGCGGGATTGTACGCCCAAAACGAAGTAGCGGCTCCAAAAGCGCCTGTTGAAGAAGTTGAAAAAACGATTGTGTCAGACACTTCAAACCGGATTACGGCTCGTTTAGCTGCTGATTTTACCCGCGTCATCGCGGAATACACCCAAGAAATCGTGAACATCAACGACGGCGTGCGCACTGGAAAATTAACGGCTGAAGCGGCCAAAGAAAAGCGCGACTCGTTGGACGGCTATTTGTCCATGCGATTGGAAACGGTGGAGTCCGTGGCGGGAGCTTGGGCCGAACGCAATTCCGAACGCGTGGAGGCCGCCCAAGAAAGTGCAGCAGACGCCGTTGCGGGTGAGGAGGACGAAGACGGTGTAAGTCTTGGGTTGAAGGACGGTAAGTTGGAGTTGAACCTCAAGCGCAAAAAGTGGAAGCGCGAGTTCAACCAAAGTAGCCTTTACATTGGCTACGGCAATTGGTTCCCAACCGGTTCTGATGTGGGTGCTACCCCCTATTCCGGTGTAGGTGCTTTGGAACAATCGTTGGTGTTCAACTATTCCATTCAGCACGCCAACCGATTGTTCTCCAAAAGATCGCCTTTGTGGGTGCGCACGGGCTTGGCCGTTAACGGTGAGTCTTTTTACTTCCGCGATGCCGTAGCACCTTTTCGGGACCGACTCGAAGGCGGAATCACCTTTCCCGCCATCGACAACGTGGACGTTGAAAACATCCGCCAAAACTACCTAACGTACAGCGCACTGGAGCTTCCTTTGAATTTGGTGTTCAACAGCAGCCGCAAAGGCACCAAAGGGATTACGGTTGCTGCAGGTGGATTTGCAGGCGTTCGCTTGGGTCGGGCCAGTCACTACCTGCGTTACCGCGACGGAAACCGGGACCTGCACGTGGAGCAAACGTACGGCCCCTTCGCCTTGAACCGGTTCAACTACGGTCTTACCGCCGAGGTGGGGTACCGCGGTTGGTTTGTATCCGGTCGCTACCACTTGAATCCGGTATTTACCGGTCCTGCAGGCTCGGTTCCGGACGTACAGTCGGCCTCTCTGGGCTTGAAAATTGCCCTTTAATTAATCGTTTTTCAATATAAAAGGGCGGCTCGCAATGCGCGGCCGCCCTTTTGCATTAGATCAAATTCATCGCCGCAGGCCGCCCCCCTACTTGCGCAAAATCCAGTAGGACGGGTCCTGGTTGTAGGTGTCTTTCCACAACTCAAAATGCAGTACGGCCTCGCCGGAGTCCGGGTCGTCCGCTACCTTCCCTAAAGCTTGTTTGGTGGTGACCTTTTGACCTGCTTTTACGTACACCGATTCCAAGTTGGAATAAACGGTAAAGTACTGTCCATGCTTGACCAAGACGGCCCGATTGGCGCCGGGGATAGGAATAATGGTGCTTACCTCGCCTTCAAAGATCGCACGTGCCTCCGATCCACTGCCTGTGGCGATGTCGATGCCCGGGTTCTTGATGGTGACGCCTGTCGTTCCAGCTACCGGGTTCTCTCCAAATCCCTGCAGTACAATACCGCGCTCCACCGGCCACGGCAAACGACCCCGATTGGCCTCAAAGTTCTTGGACACCAACTGCGCCTCAGGGGTTAGTGAGAACGATGCCGACGAGGTGGACGCCAACGAAGCGGCACCTGCAGGCGCTGGATTATTGGTGGTTTTGCGGCGTTCCGCAATCAACTTGCGCAGCTGCACAATAGGCGTGCGATCGTTGAAATCGGTTCCCGCCACCAGGCCCACTTGGGCCGCTTCTTTCAGTAACGCTTCACGCTCGGCTTTCTCGCGAGATTTGCGCATTTCGTCCGCAATCAACCCCTGGATTTGCCGCTCCAACTTTTGCAACTCGCCGCGCTTCTTCTTGATGTCTCCAGCAATTTTACTTTCTTGTTTCGACAACTGCGCTACGGCCTTTTCACGAACCGACTTTTCTTGAACCAAAACCTGTTTCTGCTGTACCTCCTGACCCAAAAGAACTTTTTTCTGATCTTTTTGCGCCGCCAATACCCCAATTTGCTCCGATTTTTTCTGTTGGAGATTCTTGATGGCTGCTACTTGGTTGGAACGAAAACGTGCATATTGGCGAAGAAAGTAAAGGCGTTTAAGCGCTTGACTCACGCTTTCTGCTGAGAACACAAAAGCCCACTGCTGCTTGTAGGTGCGCCGTTTTTGGGCCGCCCGAAGCATGCCTGCATATTTATCTTTTAGCACTTGAATTTCCTGGTCCATCTGCGAAATGGCCAATTTTTGCTGCCCTATTGCGCCGTCCAACGAACGAACTTCGTTATCAATCGTACGGATGAGGGATTCGCGCGCCCGAACTTTTTGCTCCAAAGCACGCACCTGGGTCAATGTCAATTGCTTATCCGAACGCGTCTTTTTGAGGATGGAATTGGCCAAATCGATTTCGTCCTGAAGCTGTGCTTTGCGTTGCTGCAGAGCCTCCTTCTTGTTGGGCGTCGATTGTGCCGCAACCGATGTTGGCATCAGCACGAACAGCGCCAACAACCCCGTCAACAGGGTGGTAAAAATGCGGTTACAAACGATAGCGCTCAAGTCCTTCCGGTATTTGGAACGGGAAAGTTACGCCCGTTCGGTATTGTTCGATGAATTCGAAGTTCACTTGTCCATCGTACCACTCCACTAGGAGTGATTTTCCGGGTTGATACGTCGCCTTATAGGTGTCTGAGGTTGTTTCAATACTTTGGTAGTTCAAGCCCCATTCATCGTTGGGCAGTCCGGCAATTTCCACGCGACCGCCCGTCCAATCAAATTTCCAAACGGGCCCCAAGCCGGTATCGTCGTAGTGAACCGGTCCCAGAGCACATTCGCACGTGTAACCGTTCAGCGCCGGCCGACCGGACCAAAGATCCAGCAACAACTCAAACGTAATGGGGAGTCCCACGTACGCAATGAGTCGATCCGGGGAATCACCCAGCCAAATGTTCTGTAAACGGCTGTAAGCTAAGGCCGTGTCTTTCGTAATCATTGCTCGGGCCACCTTGATGCCCAAAACCGGGTCGGACAAATCCACCCAAAAAAGAGAGTCTGCGTACGTGCGAATGTCTGCCCGCAGAGCCAACTGCTTTCCGTTCTTGGGAACGTACTGCACCTTGGCAACGATGCGCACGGCAGTGGTGTCCGCCGCTTTCAATTGCGCTTCCAATTGAGCCAACCGCTCTGCTCCTGAGAGCTTTGCGCCAACGATGGGTTCGCCCACCGCCTCAACAGGTGCCGCTACCGGTCTTGCGCCGCACGAAGCCAGCACGAACGCGGCAATGGTAAGGACAATCCAATGCTTCATGGTTGTTTCGGGCGCAAGGCCTCCCGATGCTTTTGTACCGCGGGGTCTTCACTCCCGCCGTGGGTCCAACACAATTCCATCGCAGCCCATGCTGCCTCTGACTTGCCCGATTTATGCAAAACCCAAGCCAACGTATCCCAAAAGGTATACGGAACCTTTCCGCCGTTCTTGCCGGACAACCGAATGGCTTTGAGGGCCAAGGTTTCAGCCTGTGCCAATTTCTCGCCGCGCACAGATAAAAAATAAGCGTAGTTGTTGCACGCTACGGAATTGGCCGTGTCTCGCGCCAACAACTCCTCATATACTGCGTCGGATTCCACCGACTTTCCAGCTCGGTGCAGAACTTCTCCCAATTGAAGTTGTACCTCGGATTTCAATTCTGGAGCGCTCCCCGTGTAGCGAAGTGCAGAGCGGTACACCCGCTCGGCTGCTGGATAATCCTTTTTCTTTTGCAACCCCAGTCCTTCAAAGTAGTACGACAACGCTTGCAAAGGATACGACAATTGGGCCTTTCGGGCGTCTTGAATCAAAGCTTCCGCGTCATTCAATTCGGCATCTGCCTGCAACAAACCCAAGTGCAAGGGCCACAAATCTCCGCCGGGCAAAGCCAGGGCCCGGCGCCAGCGCTCAGCCGCCAAGGAAGTTTGACCTCGGTTTTGGGCGATGTCTGCTGCTAGTGTCCAGGCTTTGGCTTCTTCCGGATGGGCTTTCAAGATCCGCTGCGCCCAAGAATCATCGACCTGAATTCCTCCGCCTTCTTGCACCAAAAGGCCCGTCACCAATTGCACCTTGCGATCCAAGGCCAAGTTGGAGGCCGCCAAAACCTGCTTTGCGCTTTCTGCTGCCTCTGCGGAGCGCCCCGTCTGTTGGTACAGATCAAACAACATCCAAGAAGCCCTTCCGTCCGAAGGATCGCGCTCCAATGCTCCGATAAATATTTGTTCTGCCTCTGCCCAACGTTTTTGCTGCATCAACAGCGAGCCGTACTGCCCCTCCAATTCTGTATGACTGGGAAATTCTTTCAGAGCTAAGCGAAGCACTTCCAAGGCCTTTTCAGGCTCTTGGGGCAAATACAACTGTGCGCGGAATGCCTCCATCTCTGGGGTTTTTCCGCCCAATCGCATGGCCTCTTGTGCAAATCGTTCTGCTCGATCCACTCGGCCCAATTGAGCCGCTT
>CAYXHJ010000036.1:0-10210 GCA_964464855.1 uncultured Owenweeksia sp.
CATCCGCGGTGCCTTTGAAGCACAGCCCGCTCCCATGTGGACCGGCACTTGGGTGAACTGGGATCCGCAAAACACGGCGTACGCCGCACCAACGGTTACCGTGAACGCCAATATCACTGTGGACACGCGTTGGACTTCCAACAACGTCTACTTGGTGAGCGGACCCATCTACGTGAAGGACGGCGCCATCCTAACCATCGAACCCGGAACTGTAGTGCGCGGTGACGTTGCTGCTGCCGGATCTGCATTGATCATCACCAAGGGCTCCAAATTGGTCGCCAACGGAACGGAAGCTAACCCCATTGTATTCACTTCCAGCGCAGCCGTAGGATCGCGTGCCATCGGTGACTGGGGCGGTATTGTTGTATTGGGCAAAGCAACCAACAACCTGTCTACCGGCTTGGGCAACATCGAAGGTTTGCCCGCAGGTCCGGACACGGAGTACGGCGGTGGAACCACCCCGAACGACGACGACAACAGCGGTGTATTGAAGTACGTGCGCATTGAGTTTGGCGGATACGCCTACCAAGTGGACAAGGAAATCAACGGTTTGACCATGGGTTCTGTGGGCCGCAACACCGTGATCGACTTCGTACAAACGTCGTTCATCAACGACGACGCCTTTGAATGGTTTGGTGGTAAAGTAAACGCCAAGCACTTGGTGTCTTACCGCAACTTGGACGACGACATGGACTGTGACTTTGGCTACCAGGGCAACGTTCAGTACGTATTGATCGTACGCGATCCGCAAATCGCGGACCAGTCTTCCGGTTCTACTTCAGAAGGTTTTGAGTGCGACAACAACGGTGCTGGCGACGGAGCTACTCCCAAGACCGCCGCAACCTTCCGCAACGTAACGGCTGTCGGCCCCTACCGCGGAAGCAACACCAACACCATCGATCCCAAGTTCAAGCGCGGCATGCGCCTGCGTCGCAACTCCGAAATGAAAATCTACGACGGTATCTTCATCGACTTCAAAGAAGGTTTGCACGTGGACGGTACGGCTTGCGAAGCCAACGCACAGGCCGGCAGCTTGATCGTGAGCAACACCTTGATCGCCGGTTGCGCCCCCAACAAGATCATCATCACCAACAGCGGCAGCACCTTCAATCCGAAGGCGTGGTTCATGGCCAACGGAAACGACACCGCCATCGCCTCCACGAACATCCTGCAGAACCCCTACAACTACCTGACTCCGGACTACCGCTTGTACAGCAACATTTCCGTAGACGAGGAGACGCTGCAGAACGACCGCATGATCGTGTACCCGAACCCCGCGAACACGTACCTCCAGGTGGCCGTAAGCAACACCGCCGTGGAGCGCATCACCGTGGTTAACGCCATGGGCGCCTTGGTAGCTGTTGCCGACCGCACGGACCGCATTGAGGTTGCCGACTGGAACACCGGTTTGTACTTCATCACGGTAGAAACTACCGACGGCTCGGTTCTTTCCAGCCGCTTCCAAGTGGTGAAGTAAGTTCCTAACGACTCGGAATTTTTTCGAATCTTTTGAAGCCCCCCGCGCCGCTGGCCGGGGGGCTTTTTTGCGCACGAAAAGCCTATACGCAACCGCTGAACCGTCGAATCATCCCATGAAAAACAAACGACTGCTGGACCTTGTGGTGCTCAGCGACCTGCACTTAGGCACCTTTGGGTGCCACGCCAAAGAACTGCTGTCGTACCTGAAGTGCATTAAGCCGCGGGTGTTGATCCTGAACGGGGACATCATCGACATGTGGAATTTTCGGAAGCGCTACTTCCCCAAAAGCCACTTGAAAGTGCTAAAACGCATCATCACGCTGGCGCAACAGGGCACGGAGGTGGTGTACATCACCGGAAACCACGACGAAATGCTGCGTCGGTTCGCCGATATGGATTTGGGGCTGCTGAAGCTGCGCAACGCCTATTCGGCGGAATTGGGCGGCGAACGCGTCTGGTTCTTCCACGGGGACGTTTTTGACGCTTCCATCCAAAACGCCAAGTGGCTCGCCAAACTGGGCGGATGGAGCTACGACGCCTTAATTTGGCTCAACCGATGGGTCAATTTGGCTCTGGAACGCATGGGACGTGAGAAATTTTCCCTGTCTAAAAAAGTGAAGGACAGCGTGAAGAAGGCGGTGGCCTTCGTGGCCGATTTTGAATTGGCTGCCGCCGAATGGGCCTTGGCGCGCAACTACCAACGGGTGGTTTGCGGGCACATCCACCAGCCGCAAATGCGCACGATTACCACCAAAAACGGTTCCATATTCTACATGAATTCCGGCGACTGGGTAGAAAATTGCACGGCCCTGGAATTTCACAACAACGTTTGGAGTCTGTACACGCACGCTGAAGTATCCGCGCCCCGGGAAGAAGCAGACGAAAAAGTGGACGCCAACGCTTCCGAACTGGTTCGGTTGATTTTGGGAACGGATTTGTCCGGGGAAAAGTCTACGATTTCGAACAGAGAAAATGTTCCCCCGGGAAAACAAGTCCGTTCCGCGTAACCCGTAGATTCGATTTTTAATGGTCGCTCCGTTCGCCCGCCACGTTGCGGACGAACTCATTTTCAAACGCCTCGAACGGCATTTCCTGCGCCAACAGCCACATGGCTTTGGCAAGGGCAGCTTCCGGAGTGGAATCCCCAGCGCTGAGCACGCCGGCTTCGTAGAGGATGCGGCCGGCGGCGTATTCGGAGGAGCCCACTCCGCCCTTGCGGCAGTGCGAAACTTGAATCAGATGAATGCCACGGTCTCGGGCCGCCCGAAGGGCGGCGGCCAGCCACGGCTGGCTCGGAACGTTGCCGGCGCCAAACGTCTGCAGCAAAATGGCTTTGCGTCCGGAATGTAAAACGGCGTGCACAAAAGCCTCGTCGATGCCCGGGTAAAAGGGTAGCCAACCCACAGCCGGATCAAACCGGGTGTGGAGCGCCGCGCCTTCGGCGCGGCGCTGTGCGGCCGCGGACTGCCGCGCCGCCCCTTCTTCCACGGACGGTGCAAACACGAGTTTCACACCGGCGGACGCCAAGGCGGGAAAATTGGGACTGTCGAAGGCATTGAAATCCTCCGAACTCTGCTTGTAAACGCGGTTGCCGCGGTACAACGTGTACTCAAAATAAACCGCTACCTCCCGCAATACCGGCCTGCCCTGCGCGTCTCGTGCGCGGGCCACCTCTACCGCCGTGATGAGGTTTTCGCGGGCGTCGGACCGGGGAACGCCCATGGGGAGCTGCGAACCGGTGAGCACCACCGGCAGGTTCAAGCCCAACAATGCGAAGCTGAGTGCGGAAGCGGTGTAGGCCATCGTGTCCGTTCCGTGCAGCACCACAAACGCGTCGGCGTGGGGCGCTTCGGCCCAAATGAGCTCTGCCAGGCGCGTCCAGTCGTTTGGATGAAAGTCCGACGAGTCCACCAAGGGTTCCAGAACGGAGGTGCAAAACGTGGCGCCCAAGGCGCCCAATTCCGGCACGCGGTCCAGAAGGTCGGCAAAATCGTAGGGCACCAGGTCTCCCCGATCGTTGTGCACCATTCCAATGGTGCCGCCGGTGTAGATGAGGTGCAAACGCATGGGAGCGCTTATTGAGGTACGTTGGGCCCGACGGTTCCTCCGTGGGGCGAGACTAAGTTAAAGACCTTTTGGGCGTTGGCGGTGGTGACGGCATCGATTTCCCGTGCGGTGCGTCCCAATTGGGCGGCCAGGAAGTCCCGTACAAAAGCCAAATGGGCGGGTTCGTTGCGTTGACCACGCACCGGGACGGGCGCCAAATAAGGGGCGTCGGTTTCCAAAACTACCCGATCCAGCCCCACTTCACGCAGGACGTCGATGACTTTAGCGTTTTTGTAGGTGACCACTCCGCCAATGCCCAGATGCCAGCCGGCGTCGATCACTTCTCGGGCGATTTCCAGGCTTCCGGTGAAGCAGTGGAGCACGCCGCGCACTTGGTTCTTGCGCGGCCGGAGGACGTCCAACAACGGGCCCCAGGCCTCGCGCACGTGAATGCTTACGGGCTTATTCCAGCGCACGGCCCAATCCAACTGACGCTCCAAGGCGGCCACCTGCCAATCCAAGGTGGTTTTGTCCCAGTAGAGGTCCAGGCCAATCTCGCCCACGGCCACCCACCGGTCTGGATCAGCCGCCAGTCGGGCTTCGTAGCGGTCCAAAACGTCGGAAAAATCAGCGCCCACGTGGCAGGGGTGCAGTCCCACCATGAGCCGCAAAAAGTCCGGATGCGCGCGCTCCAATTCCTCCATGGCGGGCAAGGTGTCGTCGTCCACGTTGGGAATCAAGCACTGGGTGACGCCCGCCGCTTCTGCACGGGAACGCATTTCCAGCCAATCCGCAGCAAACTGCGGGTTGTCCAAATGGGTGTGGGTGTCGATCATGACCGGCAGGCCGCGCTCAACGCAGGCCCAGGGCCTTTTCCGGATCGCCGCCCATGAGGTGTTCCACGGGGTTCTCCAAGGCCTCTTTGATGGAAACTAAGGTGCCCACAGACTCTCGGCCGTCGATGATGCGGTGGTCGTCGCTCATGGCCACGTACATGATGGGGCGAATCACAATCTGGCCGTCTTTCACTACCGGACGCTCCACAATGTTGTGCATGCCCAAGATGGCGCTCTGCGGCGGGTTGATGATGGGGGTAGACAACATGGAGCCAAAAACGCCTCCGTTGGTGATGGTGAACACCCCGCCGGTCATTTCGTCCACGGTGATTTTGCCGTCGCGCACCTTGGTGGCCAAGTCTTTAATGGTCTGTTCCACGCCCGCAAAAGACAATTGGTCTGCATTGCGCACCACGGGGACCATCAGACCCTTGGGTCCGCTCACGGCCACAGAGATGTCCAGGGTATCAAAGGTCACGGTGTCTTCGCCGTCGATCATGGAGGCCACGGCCGGGAACTGCTGGAGGGCCCGAACGGAAGCCAGGGTGAAGAAGCTCATGAAGCCCAAACCCACGCCGTGCTTGGCTTGGAAGGCTTCTTTGTATTTTTTACGGAGGTCAAAAATGGGCTGCATGTCCACCTCGTTGAAGGTGGTCAACATGGCGGTTTCGTTTTTGACGGTCACCAAGCGCTGAGCCAGTTTGCGGCGCAGGGCGCTCATGCGCTGGCGCTTTTCGCCCCGAACGGCGGTGCCGGCGCCCGGCGTGCCCATGGAAACCTTGGCCTCCACCGCGTCTTGTTTGGTGATGCGACCACCGCGGCCGGTGCCCACCACTGCGGAAGTGTCCATGCCTTTCTCCGCCAATACTTTGGCCGCCGCAGGCGACGGAGTTCCGGTGGCGTAGGAAACGGGCATGGGGTTCGGTGCGACCGCGGGCGCTGCGGCAGGCGCTGCGGCAGGAGCAGCTGCAGGTGCGGCAGCAGCTGGTTTGGCTCCGCCCGCGGGGGCGGCCGCAGAAGTGTCAATTTTTGCCACTACCTGACCCACGGCTACCGTAGTACCGGGTTCCACCAACAACTCAATCACCCCGCTGGCTTCTGCCGGCAAAGCCAAAGTGGCCTTGTCCGAATCCACTTCGGCGATTTCCTGATCTTTCTCCACGTAGTCGCCGGTTTGCACCAGCCAGTTCGCGATTTCAACTTCGCTGATGGACTCTCCGGGAGAGGGGACTTTCATTTCCAGAATCATGGCAATTCAGATGGGGGGTTCAATGGGCAAAAACAGAGTGAATGAGGGCGTGTTGCAGTTTGTGGGCTGCCTGGTGGGAGCCGGACGCCGGAGCGGCACTGGCCGCGGGCGAGATGCGCTCCAAACGGATGGGGAAGTGCTCCAATACGAAGGTCCAAGCACCCATATTGGCGGGCTCTTCCTGCGCCCAAATCCATTGGGTCGCCTTGGGATAGCGGTTGATTTCGGCCTCAACGGCGGCGCGGTCCAAAGGATAAATCTGCTCCAAGCGCACCAACGCCGTATTGGTGTGGGCGTGCTTCTCGCGTTCTTCGGCCAATTCGTAGTACAACTTGCCGGAACAGAAAACCACCTTGGTCACTTCCTCCGCGCGGACCGTGCGGTCTCCCAAAACGGTTTGGAACGTGCCGTCGGACAATTCCAAGCGGGTAGAGACCGCCTTGGGGTGACGCAACAAACTCTTGGGCGTCATCACCACCAACGGTTTGCGGAACGTCCGCTTGACTTGCCTGCGCAGCAAATGGAAGTGGTTCGCCGGGGTGGTGGGGTTGCACACGATCATGTTCTCCTCGGCACACAGCTGCAAGAAACGCTCCAGTCGGGCCGACGAGTGCTCCGCACCCTGTCCTTCGTAGCCGTGCGGCAGGAACAGCACCAAGCCGTTTTGCTGGCGCCACTTATCTTCTGCAGCAGAAAGGAACTGGTCGATGATGATCTGAGCGCCGTTGGCGAAGTCACCGAATTGGGCTTCCCAAATGGTCAGCGTTTCTGGGCTGGCCAAGGCGTAGCCGTAGTCAAAACCCAGTACCGCGTACTCGCTGAGGTGCGAATTGTAAACGGCGAAGCGGCCTTTTTTGCCGGGGACAGCATCCACCAAGCACACTTCCTCCTCGGAGTCCTCCACCTTGATGATGGCGTGGCGGTGGGAGAAGGTACCGCGCTCGACGTCTTCCCCGGAGATGCGCACGTTGAAACCGTCGCGCACCAGCGTGCCGTAGGCCAGCATTTCCGCCAAGCCCCAGTCGATGGAGTCTGCGTCGAAGAACATGCGCCGACGGTCTTCCACCAAACGAGCAGCTTTGTTGAAAAACTTCTTACCGTCTGGGAGCTGCGTCAGCGCACCAGCTACTGCAGCCAGATCAGCCGCCGCAACCGCGGTATCCACCGGAAGGAACGAATCGCCATGGCGTGCGGGCGGATAAGCGGCCCACTCGTCCAGCATGAAGGGCGTAATGACGTTTTTTTGGATGGCCTTGGCCTCGGAAAAATCGCCTTCCAACATGGCGCGGAATTCGGTCTCCATTTCCTTCACCAAGGTTGCTTCCACCTCACCCTGCGCCACCAACTTTTGGTTGTAGATCTCGCGCGGATTGGGGTGTTTTGCAATTTCCTTGTAGAGCAACGGCTGTGTGAAACGAGGCTCGTCGCCTTCGTTGTGGCCGTACTTCCGGTAGCACAGGAGGTCAATGAAGACGTCGCGGCCGTACTTCTGGCGGTATTCCACCGCAAAACGCATGGCGTGCACGCAGGCTTCCACGTCGTCTCCGTTGACGTGCAGCACGGGCGCTAAAACTGTTTTGGCCACGTCCGTGCAGTAGGTGGACGAACGCGCATCCAAATAGTTCGTGGTAAAGCCTACTTGGTTGTTGATGACCAGGTGGATGGTGCCGCCCGTGGCGTACCCGTCCAGACGTTCCATTTGCAGCACTTCGTACACAATGCCCTGACCGGCCACCGCGGCGTCTCCGTGGATGAGGATGGGCAACACCTTGCTGCGGTCCATGCCGTAGTCCGTGTTTCCCTTGGCACGAGCTATTCCTTCAACAACAGGGTCTACCGCTTCCAAATGCGAAGGGTTCGGGGCTAAATTCAGCTTGATGGGCAAGCCGTTGAACAGGGTTTGGGTGGCGGTATGCCCCAAGTGGTACTTCACGTCGCCGTCAAAACCGTCGTAGCCGTCGGCCTCAAATTCCTTGCCTTCAAATTCGGAAAACACTTGCTTGTGCGGCTTTCCAAAGACGTTGGTGAGCACGTTGAGTCGGCCCCGATGCGCCATGCCCAAAACGACTTCCTGAACGCCGCGCTCCGCCGCGCGTTGGAGCAAGAAATCCAGTCCGGGAATCAAGGCCTCGCCGCCCTCAATGGAGAAGCGCTTTTGTCCCACAAATTTGGTATTCAAGAAGCCCTCGAAGGAGACTGCCTGATTCAATTTGTGCAAAATTTGACGCTTTTCAGCCAAGCTCAACGCCGGGGCATTGTCGTTCTGGTGAATGAAGCCCTTGATCCAATCCAACACTTCCGGCTGGCGAATGTACATGTATTCCACCCCGATGGAGCGGCAGTAGATGGCTTCCAAGTGCACGATGATCTCGCGCAATGGCGCAGGACCGGGCAAGCCCACTTCCGTGGCCGCGGAGAAGACCGTATCCAAGTCCTGCTGCGACAGCCCAAAGTTCTCCAAAGCCAAGGTGGGCTGGTAGGTGCGGCGCGCGCGAACGGGGTTGGTGGCCGTAAACAGGGGGCCGCGGGGGCGGTAGCCGGTGATCAGGTTCAACACCTTGAACTCGGTGCGCACGCTGTCCGGCAGAACTCCTGCGGCAGCGGAAGACCCAGATCCAGCCGCAGATCCAGCCGCTGAGGCGGCGGGACGGTTTACCTCGGCATACACCTCGTCCAAGAGGTCTCCGTAGTCGGAGCGCGAGAAGTCGTAGCCTTGAAAAAACGCACGCCAACTGGGTTCCACGGAGTCGGGCTGGGCCACGTACTGCCGGTAGAGGTCGTCGATAAACGCAATGTGGGCACTGCCCAGGAAGGAAAAACGGTCCATGAATGGCCTGAAATTACGCCACAAAGGTACGCCACAGCGGCGTCGATGTAGTTAAAATTTGCGGTCCCAGAGGGCCTGCGCAAAGGCACGCAACGCAGAATCTTCCAGCCCGGCTTCATCCAAGGCCGCAAGTGCATCCGCAAAGTGTTTGGCACGCTCGGCTTCAACCGACGCACGCACCCCGCTTTGCTCCAACAACGCACACAGTGCCTGCACCTTAGCCACCGGCTCCACACCGGGTTGGAGCCAGGGCTGAACCGCCTCCGGTGCAGCCTCCAGCAGCCGCAAAAAGAGCAACGTCTTCTTGTGTGCCAGAAGGTCTCCCCCCACTTGCTTGCCCACCGCACCGGGCTCGCCAAAGGCGTCCAAGAGGTCGTCGTGGATCTGAAAAGAGGTACCCAAGGACAATCCAAATCGGTACAGCGCCTCGCTGCGCTCGGCGCTGGCCCCCGCCACCAGGGCCCCCAGCTGCAGAGCACACCCCAACAGCACACTCGTTTTGTACTGAATCATCCGGAGGTAATCCGCTTCGCTGATGCCCGTTTGGGTTTCAAACTCCATGTCCCACTGCTGCCCTTCACACACCTCCAACGCCGTGCGGTTGAAAATTTCCAGTGCTTGAGGCACCGCTCTGGCCGGCAATTTGGCCAGGGACTGATACGCCAGAACCAGCATCGCATCGCCGGACAGGATGGCCGTGTTGGTGTCCCACCGGGTGTGCACCGTGGGTTGGCCGCGGCGCAGGGGTGCCGCATCCATGATGTCGTCGTGGATTAGGGAAAAGTTGTGGAATAACTCAATGGCGTGGGCCCCGGGGAGGGCCGCACGCGGGTCGCCGCCGCAGGCTTGAGCACCCAGCAGTACCAGCACCGGACGCAAGCGTTTGCCGCCCAAATTCAATAGATAACGCTGCGGGGCGTAGAGTCCATCGGCCGGACCGTTGAGCGCGGGCCCTTCCAGTTCTTGGGCCAAATAATCCGCGTACAAGCGGGTCAGGTCGTTCAATTGCTGCATGGTGGTTTAACCCTTAACCGAGCAAACGGTTCAGGTACGCCCCGTATCCGCTTTTCAGCAAGGGTTGCGCCAAGGCCGCCAGCTGCTCGTTGGTGATGAATCCTTTGCGCCAGGCCACTTCTTCAATGCAGCCCACCTTGAGGCCTTGGCGGGCTTCAAGAACCTGCACGTACTGGCCCGCCTGCATGAGGCTGTCGAAGGTGCCGGTGTCCAACCAAGCGGTGCCGCGGTCCAAAATGGCCACGTGGAGCTCGCCCTGCGCCAGGTAGGCGCGGTTGACGTCCGTGATTTCGTATTCGCCGCGAGCGCTGGGCTTCAGGTTGCGGGCTATCTCTACTACCCGATTGTCGTAGAAGTACAACCCGGGGACGGCGTAGTGGCTCTTGGGGTGCTCCGGTTTTTCTTCTATGCTCAGGGCCTTGCCGGCGGCGTCAAATTCCACCACGCCGTAGCGCTCGGGGTCCGAAACGCGGTAGGCAAAGACCACACCGCCTTGCGGGTTGACGCTACTCTCCAGGAGAGCGCCCATAGCGGAGCCGTAAAAGATGTTGTCTCCCAGCACCAGCGCTACGGAGTCCTGCCCAATGAAGTCTGCACCCAGCACAAAGGCCTGCGCCAGTCCGTTGGGTTCGTGCTGCACGGTGTATTCAAACCGGCAGCCCAGACGGGAACCGTCGCCCAAAAGTTGGCGGAACAAGGGGGCGTCGTGCGGGGTGGTGATGATCAGGATTTCCCGAATGCCGGCCTCTAGAAGGGTAG
>CAYXHJ010000037.1:0-3928 GCA_964464855.1 uncultured Owenweeksia sp.
AAGACAGCACCCCGTCGGGTAACGTTAAGAAAGGTCAAGTATCCACTGCCGTTGTGGTACGTACTTCTAAGGAGGTTCGTCGCGCCGACGGTTCCTACATTCGCTTTGACGACAACGCTTGTGTGTTGTTGAATGCGGCGGGTGAGATGCGTGGCACACGTGTTTTTGGCCCTGTAGCTCGTGAATTGCGCGACAAGCAGTACATGAAAATTGTTTCTCTGGCACCTGAGGTGCTTTAAGTATAGAACGATGGCGAAGTTTCATATCAAAACCGGCGATACCGTAATGGTGATTGCGGGTCAGTCCAAGGGACAGACCGGTCGCATCATTCGCATGATCCCCAAACAGCACCGTGCTGTTGTGGAGGGTGTGAATTTGGTGACCAAACACCAAAAGCCTACGGCATCCAACCCCCAGGGCGGGCTTTCCCAAATGGAAGCACCGTTGCACGTCAGCAATCTGATGCTGATCGATCCAAAGACGGGCACTCCGACCCGCGTGGGAATGAAAATCAACGACAAAGGCCAGAAGGTTCGCGTAGCGAAGAAATCAGGCGAGACGATTAAGTAATGGAACAGCGTTTGAAGAGCATGTACCGGGACAAGGTAGTTCCGGCTCTGCAAGAAGAGTTTGCCTACAAGAACATGATGGAGGTTCCGCGCCTGCAGAAAATTGTTCTGAGCCAAGGTATTGGTGCAGCGGTAGCCGACAAGAAGTTGGTGGAATATGCCGTTGAGGAAATGACCATCATCGCTGGTCAGCGTGCAGTATCCACACGTTCTAAGAAGGACATTTCGAATTTCAAGTTGCGTAAAGGCATGCCCATTGGCGCCCGTGTTACGTTGCGTGGAGAGCGTATGTATGAATTCTTCGATCGTCTGTTGACGGCCAGCTTGCCTCGTATTCGCGATTTTCGCGGCATCAAAGAGGGTTTTGACGGTCGTGGAAACTTTACCTTCGGCATCACCGAGCAAATTATCTTCCCGGAAATCGACATCGACAAGGTGAATCGCATTGCCGGTATGGACATCACCTTTGTTACTACGGCTAAGACCGATAAGGAGTGCAAGGCGTTGATTGCGGCATTTGGATTTCCGTTTAAAAAATAATTAGAGGACCCGTGGCAAAAGAATCCATGAAGGCCCGCGAGGCCAAGCGTGAAAAGTTGGTAGCCAAGTACGCTGCGAAGCGTGAGGCTTTGAAGGCTGCTGGCGACTATGTGGCCCTGCAGAAGTTACCTAAGAATGCATCGCCCGTGCGTTTGCACAATCGTTGCAGCCTTACTGGCCGCCCGCGTGGCTACATGCGTCAGTTTGGTATTTCCCGCGTGACGTTCCGTGAAATGGCAAACATGGGCTTGATCCCAGGTGTGAAAAAGTCCAGCTGGTAATAAACGATTAAAGGAACGACGTTATGAATACCGATCCGATTGCAGATTTTTTGACCCGTATTCGCAATGCGAGTCGCGCCGGTCACACGGTGGTTGAAGCTCCTGCTTCAAAAATGAAAATTG
Organism: uncultured Owenweeksia sp.; assembly: GCA_964464855.1. Taxonomy (GTDB): domain Bacteria; phylum Bacteroidota; class Bacteroidia; order Flavobacteriales; family Schleiferiaceae; genus CAMDTE01. The sequence goes on from CAYXHJ010000037.1 coordinate 1,514, forward strand.
AAATTGCGCGCATTTTGATGGATCAAGGCTACATCGCCAGCTACAAGCACGATGCAGAAGGTCCTCAAGGTGTTGTGAAGGTTGCGTTGAAGTACGACAAGGCTACGAAGACTCCGGTTATTCGTGGTATCGATCGTGTTTCTACCCCAGGCTTGCGCAAGTATTTCTCTAAAGTGGACATGCCTCGCGTTAAATACGGCTTGGGTATTGCCATTGTAACGACCTCTAAAGGCGTAATGACGGACAAAGAAGCCCGTCAGAACAACGTAGGTGGGGAAGTTATTTGCTACGTATATTAATCCAAGTCGATACTATGTCACGCATTGGTAAAGCCCCGATACAAGTACCAGCAGGTGTGGAGATTTCAGTCTCTGGCACCTTGGTTACCGTCAAGGGCAAATTGGGCACTTTGACCCAAGAAATTCACCCCGACATCACATTGCAGCAAGAAGGCGGTATTTTGACCGTTTTGCGTGCCAATGAGGAGAAGCAAACTCGTGCAAAGCACGGTTTGTATCGGGCTTTGATCAACAATATGGTCGTTGGCGTTTCCAACGGTTGGACCAAGGAGTTGGAATTGGTTGGTGTGGGTTACCGCGCATCCAATCAAGGTCAAGTTTTGGACCTTTCGTTGGGCTATTCGCACACCATCATGGTTCAGTTGCCTTCGGAAGTTTCTTTGGAAACTAAGTCGGAGAAAGGTAAAAACCCGTTGATCATTTTGAAGTCGTTCGACAAGCAATTGTTGGGTATGATTGCTGCAAAAATTCGCAGCTTCCGCAAGCCTGAGCCGTACAAAGGTAAAGGTGTGCGTTATGTCAATGAAGTGGTACGTCGTAAGGCGGGTAAATCAGCCGGTAAAGGCAAGAAATAAGCGATATAAGATATGGCACTTTCATCCATTGATCGCCGCAACCGAATCCGTCGTCGGATTCGCAAAGTGGTACAAGGAACCGCGGAGCGTCCTCGTTTGGCTGTTTTCCGCAGCAACAAGGCGATTTACGCACAACTTATTGACGATGTTACCGGCACCACTTTGGGTGCTGCGACCAGCGTGACCAAGAAAGGTAAAGCATTTGAAGGTACGAAGACCAACCAAGCGTTTGAAGTAGGAAAGGCTATTGCTGCTGTTGCTCAGGCGAAAGGAATCTCAGCAGTCGCATTTGATCGCGGTGGTTACTTGTACCATGGACGTGTAAAATCTCTGGCCGATGGTGCCCGGGAAGGTGGTCTCAACTTCTAAGCAATCGATATGAAATCAGCACAAAATTCGCGCCGTGTCAAGCCGAGTGGCTTGGAGTTGGTAGACCGTTTGGTAGGCGTTCAGCGTGTTACCAAAGTAACCAAGGGCGGCCGTGCGTTTGGCTTTAGCGCAATCGTCGTGGTAGGCGACGAAAATGGTATCGGTGGATACGGACTGGGTAAGAGCAAGGAAGTTTCCGAAGCAGTTACCAAGGGCATTGAAGATGCTAAAAAGAATCTGTATCGTTTTCCGATTGTAAAGCACACTGTTCCTCACGAGCAAGACGGTAAATTTGGCGGCGCTCGCGTATTCTTGCGCCCTGCTTCCCACGGTACTGGTGTAATTGCAGGTGGTGCTATGCGCGCCGTATTGGAGTGTGTTGGTGTACACGACGTTTTGGCTAAGTCAAAAGGTTCTTCGAACCCACACAATTTGGTAAAAGCTACCTTTGAAGCGTTGCATCAGTTGCGCGACGTAAATGAAGTTGCTCGTCAGCGTGGTATTGCCATTACGAAGGTTTTTAACGGTTGATAGCGATAGACCATGGCTAAGATTAAAATCACACAAGTGCGCAGCACGATTAATCGTCCCGCACGCCAAAAGGCCACTATGGCCGCTTTGGGAATTCGTAAAATGAACCATTCCGTGATTCACGAGGCAACCCCCCAAATTTTGGGCATGGTTCGCAAAGTTGAGCACTTGGTTCAGGTACAAGAAGTAGAACAAGCCTAAACGCATTAGAGCATGAACTTGAATGAATTAAAACCCGCAGCAGGCTCCGTTCGTACGAACAAGCGTTTGGGCCGCGGTCAAGGATCGGGTCGCGGTGGTACCTCCACACGCGGTCACAAAGGTGCTAAGTCACGTTCCGGCTTTTCGATTAAAATTGGTTTTGAAGGCGGTCAAATGCCCCTTCAGCGTCGCGTACCGAAGTTTGGCTTTAAAAACCCAAATCGTGTAGAGTACCGCGCCATCAATTTGGATGTTTTGCAAACGTTATCCGTTGAGAAGGGATTGGAGCGCATTGACGCTGCAGTTTTGATTGAAAACGGACTGGCATCGAAAAACGATTTGATCAAAATCTTGGGTCGTGGTGAATTCACGGCTAAGGTTTCCATCTCGGCCCATAAGTTCAGTGCTTCTGCCGTTAAGGCGATTGAAGCGGCTGGCGG
>CAYXHJ010000037.1:3938-8120 GCA_964464855.1 uncultured Owenweeksia sp.
AACCATTGAGCAAGCTTAATTAAGATTCCATGAAGCGTTTGATCGATACCTTCCGCAACATTTGGAGCATCCAAGAACTGCGCGACAAAATTTTGTTGACGCTGGGTTTGCTCCTGGTCTACCGTTTGGGGTCCAACGTGGTGTTGCCCGGAATTGATCCGACTTCGCTTACGAAGCTCCAAAGTCAGGCGAGTGAGGGTCTGATTGGCATCTTAAATGCTTTTTCGGGTGGTGCCTTTGCGAACGCATCCGTTTTGGCCTTGGGTATTATGCCCTACATCTCGGCCTCCATTTTGCTGCAACTGTTAGGTTTGGCGGTACCGTCCATCCAGAAAATGCAAAAAGATGGAGAGAGTGGACGTCGTAAATTGAATCAAATTACGCGCTATGTAACCATCGCAGTAGCTTTGCTGCAAGCTCCCGGATACATTACCAACCTCATGTACCAAGGTGTTGGCTTGACTTTGCCCACTTCGACGTTTTGGACACTGGCCTTGATCACTTTAACTGCGGGTACAATCTTCGCAATGTGGTTGGGTGAGCGAATTACCGACAAAGGCATTGGCAACGGCATCAGTTTGTTGATCATGATCGGTATTGTGGCACAATTGCCCCAATCCTTCCTTCAAGAGTATGTGAAGCAGGTCAGCGAAGCAGGTGGTGGTATTGTGGTATTCCTCTTGGAGTTGGTTGCTTTGTACCTAGTGATTCTTTTTGCTATTGCGATCACACAAGCAGTTCGTCAGGTACCGTTGGAGTATGCCAAGCGTGTGGCTGGTGCTGCAGGTGATGCTGCTCCGCGTTCCATTGGTCGTAGCTATTTGCCCATCCGTGTGAATACGGCAGGTGTAATGCCCATCATTTTTGCTCAGGCGTTGATGTTTATTCCCATTACCGTTTTGCAATACAGCGGAGCAGGTACGGATGCGATGCCTTGGTTGGTGGACATTTTCGGCAACATTCAAGGATTTTGGTACAATTTCATTTTTGCTGCCTTGATTTTGGTCTTCACATTTTTCTATACGGCAATTCAATTCAACACCAGTCAGATTTCTGAGGACTTGCGTCGAAGTGGTGGTTTTGTTCCCGGTGTTAAACCTGGGGCCGATACCGCTGAGTATTTGGATCAAATCCTTTCGCGAATCACACTTCCGGGAGCAATAGCACTGGCGTTTTTGGCTATTCTTCCTTCCTTGGCGAACATCGCGAATTTGACCCCTCAGTGGGCTAACTTCTACGGAGGAACGAGTTTGTTGATCATGGTTGGTGTTATTCTTGACACTTTGATGCAGGTCGAAAGTTATTTGTTGAACAGTCACTACGACGGCTTAATGGAGGGCGGTCGAATCAAGGGTCGTTCCACGAACGCTAACTAAGACATGGCAAAGCAAGGAGCAATCGAGCAGGACGGCGTGATTACGGAGAACCTCTCCAATGCCATGTTCCGTGTTGAGCTTGAAAATGGTCACGTAGTTACGGCGCATATTTCTGGAAAGATGCGCATGCACTACATCAAATTATTGCCGGGAGATCGGGTTAAGTTGGAGTTGTCTCCATACGACCTTTCGAAGGCGCGTATTGTTTATCGTTATTAATTGCCCACTGAGATATGAAAATCAGAGCATCCCTTAAGAAGCGCAGCCCGGAGTGCAAAATTGTTCGCCGCAAGGGCCGTTTGTATGTCATTAACAAGAAAAATCCGAAGCTGAAACAGCGTCAAGGATAATTTAATTAACCAACGAAATGGCGAGAATAGCTGGTATCGACCTTCCGAAGAATAAACGCGGAGAAATTGGTCTAACGTATATCTATGGAATCGGCCGCAGCCGGTCCCGAGAAATCTTGGCTGCTGCCGGTGTTGATTACGACACCAAAGTAGGCAACTGGACCGATGACCAGTTGCAGGAAATCCGTACGGTAATTTCCGATAGCTTCAAAGTGGAAGGTGAATTGCGTTCGGAAACGCAGATGAACATCAAGCGATTGATGGACATCGGTTGCTACCGAGGCATCCGCCACCGTTCCGGTCTGCCCCTCCGTGGTCAACATACCAAAAACAACAGTCGTACGCGTAAAGGAAAGCGCAAGACGGTAGCGAACAAGAAGAAAGCGACCAAGTAATCCCTGATCCTCATGGCAAAGTCAACAAAAACGGTCAAGAAGCGCAAAGTGAAGGTGGAAGCCTTTGGCGAAGCGCACGTGACGAGCACCTTCAACAACATCATCATTTCCTTGACCAATCAGCAAGGACAGGTGATCTCCTGGTCCAGTGCTGGGAAAATGGGATTCCGTGGTTCCAAAAAGAACACACCTTATGCAGCCCAAACAGCTGCGGAAAACGCTGCCGCTCCCGCCATGGAAGCCGGTTTGCGCAAGGTGAAAGTATACGTCAAAGGTCCGGGCAACGGCCGCGAAAGCGCCATTCGTTCCTTGAACAATGCTGGAATTGAAGTAACGGAAATCGTTGACGTTACGCCCATCCCTCACAACGGCTGCCGTCCTCCCAAGCGTCGCCGCGTATAATCATTAATTAGAAGAGTTAAGAGTTATGGCACGATACAGAGGCCCTTTGACGAAAATCGCCCGTCGTTTTGGCGAACCTATTTTTGGACCGGATCGCGCATTGGAAAAGCGCAACTATCCTCCCGGACAGCACGGCTTTGCCAAGAAGCGTGGCAAGAAGAGCGAATACGCAGTACAGTTGGCGGAAAAGCAAAAAGCAAAGTACACCTACGGTATTTTGGAACGTCAGTTCCGTACGCTTTTTGAAAAAGCGCACCGTTCAAAAGGTGTAACGGGTGAAGTTTTGTTGCAATTGTGCGAGTCTCGATTGGACAACGTGGTTTACCGTTTGGGTATCGCTCGCACTCGTCGTGGTGCTCGTCAGTTGGTTTCTCACCGCCACATTTTGGTAAACGGTGAGTTGCTCAACATTCCATCCTACCAAGTGAAAACTGGTGACGTAATTTCCGTTCGCGAGAAGTCGAAGTCCATGGAGGTAATTGTGGATTCTTTGTCCGGACGTCGCGGTGAGTACTCTTGGTTGCAGTGGAACGACGCAACGCAAACGGGAACCTTTACAGGGGTACCTGCTCGCGATTTGATCCCTGAAAACATCAAAGAGCAATTGATCGTCGAATTGTATTCTAAATAAACGATTATGGCCATTCTTTCCTTTCAAAAGCCCGAAAAGGTCATTGTCAACGCTGCAACCGAAACCGAAGGTCAATTCGAGTTTCGCCCGTTGGAGCCTGGCTTTGGTCTCACGATTGGCAATGCTCTTCGCCGGGTATTGCTCAGTTCGCTCGAAGGCTATGCGTTTACTTCGGTTCGCATTTCTGGAGTGGATCACGAGTTCTCGACCCTCAAGGGTGTAGTGGAAGACGTGACCGAAATCGTTTTGAATCTGAAGCAAGTTCGCTTGAAGCGTCAAATCGATGCCAGTGATGGAGAAACTGTGAAAGTCAGCATTTCCGGTCAAGAGCAGTTAACTGCTGGTGACTTGGGCAAGTTTACGGCTGCCTTCCAGGTGTTGAATCCGGATTTGGTTATCTGCCGCATGGAATCCAACGTCAAGATCGAAATGGAATTGACCATTGAGAAAGGACGTGGCTATGTTGGTGCTGAAGAAAACAAGCGTTTGGAGGCTGTAAAAGGAACCATAGCATTGGATTCTATTTACACCCCCATCAAGAACGTTAAGTACAGCATTGAAAACTACCGTGTTGAGCAAAAGACGGACTTTGAGAAGTTGGTCTTGGATGTTCAAACCGACGGTAGTATTCATCCTCAGCACGCTGTTACCGAGGCTGCCAACATTTTGATTGAGCACTTCTCCTTGTTCACCGATGAGCGCATCAAAACCGAAGAGAAGGTTGTTGTAGAAACGGAGTCGTTTGACGAAGAGATTCTACACATGCGTCAATTGTTGAAAACCAAATTGACCGATCTTGATCTGAGTGTACGCGCATTGAATTGCTTGAAGGCAGCTGAAGTTGAAACCTTAGCAGACTTGGTAACCTACACCAAGCAAGACCTCATGAAATTCAGAAACTTCGGCAAGAAGAGTTTGACCGAATTGGACGAGTTGGTTGAAACCAAAGGTCTGGTCTTCGGCATGGATGTTACGAAATACAAATTGGAAAAAGAGTAATGAGACACGGTAAGAAATTCAATCACTTG
>CAYXHJ010000037.1:8130-9955 GCA_964464855.1 uncultured Owenweeksia sp.
AATCGCACCGCAAGGCGTTGTTGAGCAACTTAGCGATTTCATTGATTGAGCACAAGCGAATCAATACAACCTTGGCGAAGGCCAAAGAGTTGAAGAAGTATGTAGAGCCTTTGGTAACAAAATCCAAAGTGGACAGTACCCACAATCGTCGTACGGTCTTTGCTTACTTGAAGAGCAAAGAGGCTGTTACGGAGTTGTTCCGTGAAGTAGCGGTTAAAGTTGGGGATCGCCCCGGTGGTTACACGCGCATCATCAAGACTGGCAATCGTTTGGGCGACAACGCCGAAATGGCCATGATTGAGTTGGTGGACTTCAATGAAGTTTACGGAGCAGACAAGGTTGCTAAGAAAGGAACGCGTCGCGGTCGCAAGAAAGCGGAAGCTGCTGCACCAGCAGTTGTTGCAGAGGCAGTTCAGGCAGAAGAGGTTACTCCCGTTGTGGAGGACGTTACGTCATCGGAAGATGCCGCATCCAACGAGGCTTCAGAAACCAAAGAATGATCCATTGATTGGTACATTAAGAAAAGGATAAGGTGTTCCCTTATCCTTTTTTTATGCATCATTCAGTCGTAAATTAAAGGACACAATGAAAGGACAATCCGCATTATTGGTCTTGGCAGACGGGACTGTTTTTCACGGAAAGAGCACTGGCTTGAACGGCACTGCTTGGGGTGAAATTTGCTTCAACACCGGAATGACGGGTTACCAAGAAATATTTACCGACCCCAGCTATTTGGGCCAGTTGATGGTTACCGCAACTTCACACATCGGCAACTACGGTGTGCATGACCAAGAAGGGGAGAGCAGTAGAATTCAAATTGCCGGCTTGATTTGCAAGTCTTTTAGCAGTGTGCAGACGCGCCCGGGTAAGACAAGGACTTTAGCGGCTTTGTTTGAGGAGCAAGGGAAAGTGGCCATCTCGGATGTGGATACGCGAGCATTGGTTCGTCACATTCGTCAGGCGGGTACCATGAATGCAATTGTTTCTACGGAAATTAATGATGTTGCGGTATTGCTGGATCGCTTGGCCAATGTTCCATCCATGGATGGATTGGAGTTGCTCCCTCAAGTGAGCACCACCGCCGTGCGTCGGGCGCATGTGGAAGGAGCTACTTACCGCGTAGCAGCATTGGATTTTGGAATCAAGGAAAACATCATCCGATGCTTGAATGCCGAGGGCATTTCGGTGGATCTTTTCCCATACAATACATCTTTTACCGAGTTAATGGCGGATGCCCCCGATGGTTTTTTCCTTTCCAACGGTCCTGGAGATCCGTCGGCCTCACCGCAAGTAGTTGCTACGGTTAAAGAGCTCTTGGAAAGCGGAAAACCGGTGTTTGGCATTTGTTTGGGGCATCAGATGATCGCGCTGGCATCGGGCTTGAGAACATTTAAAATGCACAACGGACACCGTGGCATCAACCATCCGGTAAAAAATGTGTTAACCGGTAAAGGGGAAATCACTTCGCAGAATCATGGATTTGCGGTCGTGATGGATGATGTTTTGGAGAGTCCAGTTGTGGAATTGACACACGTACATTTGAACGACGGCACGGTTGCGGGAATTCGCAGAACGGATAAACCCGTTTTCAGCGTTCAATACCACCCCGAAGCGGCTCCGGGTCCGCACGATTCCCGTTATTTGTTTCAACAGTTTGCAACATTAATGAATCAACAACACTAAATCATGGCTTTGATTGCAGCGGTGCATGCGCGCCAAATTTTGGACTCCCGAGGTAACCCGACGGTCGAGGTAGATGTAGTAACAGAAAACGGTGCGTTTGGGCGCGCCGCGGTTCCTTCAGGAGCTTCCACAGGTGCACACG
>CAYXHJ010000038.1:0-272 GCA_964464855.1 uncultured Owenweeksia sp.
TAACCTATTTGACCGATAATAATAATATAGGTCAATTCAAGTGTATAATTAGTTCAAATTTCGGTTTTGTGTAGGGGTAATGCGTATACATTTGACCGAATAAGGCTTTTATATTTATTTTAAACGGAAGCGTTCAACCTATATTTTACCAGGCCTGATCAGTCAAGCTTGCTACCATGAGTATAAGTTGATCCATTTGGCTGACCTGGGACGGCATGTCCCCGCAAAAATTGAATCATCGAATCAATAAAGTTGTTGTCGGTTTGTGAAAT
>CAYXHJ010000038.1:282-9801 GCA_964464855.1 uncultured Owenweeksia sp.
GGACCATCTCATGTTTTTCATTTTTCACCGCGAAAATGCCGTGTTAATGGATGGAACATGCAAAAAAAAAGGCCGTCTCCTAGAGACAGCCTTTTCCAAAACCAGGTTGGATTATTTCACCGACCCCATCAGTTTGCGCACCAAGGGCGAGAGCACCAACAGCACCACACCGCCGACTGCCGCAATTTGGGCCAAATACAGATAACCGTCGGTATAACCGGTCAATCGCTCCACGTTGGTGACGTTTTCACCCACCTGAGCCATGCCGGCGCCCAGCAATCCGGCCACGTACTGACCGTAAGCGCTGGCCAAAAACCACATGCCCATCATCAAGCCCTGAATGCGGGTTGGGGACAGCTTGGTCATCAAGCTCAACCCAATGGGACTCAAGAATAATTCACCAAACGTGATGATGAAGTATCCCAGAACAAAGATTTCTTGGGACGTCATTCCCGTTTCTGGGTTGGCTACAAATACGGTGGCATAAAACACGTAAAAGGCAAAGGCCAACAGCAAAAAGGCCAGTCCAAACTTGACGACGGAATTCGGCTCAGCCTTTCGCTTGGCCAAAGCCACCCAAATAAACCCAAGGATGGGGGAGAACAAAATCACAAACAAGGAGTTGGCGCTGTTGTTGGACACGTTGGGGTCCAAGCTCAATCCACCAAAGGTTGGCGTGATGTTGTTGAGGGCAAACAAACTTAGAGAGCCGCCGCTTTGTTCAAAAAACGCCCAAAACAACACAGAAAACAAGATGAATACCAAAGCAGCACCCAGCTTTTTGTTTTCAGCGGCCGTGAATTGACGCATTTCCCATGCGAGGTACACCAAAGTGGACGGACCCACGATCCACATGAACAGATCCGTGTACGCCGTGTTGGTCACCATTTTCAATATGAGCGGGATCGAAAGCAAGGAACCCAGGTATACGGCCGCTTCCCGTTGGGTCGCTTTCATTTTGGGCAAGTGCGCCAACGGGCTTTGGCCAATGGGACCCAATCCTTTGCGGGTAAGCGCAAAGGTGATCAAGGAGATGGTCATCACCACGGCCACCAAGCCAAACGCCAGGGGCCAGCTGTGAAATTTGCCAATGTAAACCATCAGAACGCCCCCTAAAAAAGCGCCGATGTTGATGCCCGAGTAGAACAAGCCAAAGCCAGCGTCGCGTCGGGTATCGTTCTCGTGGTACAATTGGCCCACCATCGTGGAAATGTTGGGCTTGAAGAAACCCGTGCCGATGATGTTGAAGGTGATGCCCAAGTAAAAGAGTTCGGACGGCGATACGGCAATGATGGCGCCGCCTGCAATCATGAGCAAGGCGCCCCAAAACAAAGAACGCTGGAAGCCCAAAATTTTATCGGCCATCACCCCGCCAATGAAGGTAAAGGCGTAGACAAAGGCCTGGATGGCGCCGTACTGCAGGTTAGCGTCTTTCTCACCCAAGTCCAGTTGGGTCACCATGAAGACCGTCAACATGCCGCGCAGGCCGTAGAAGCAGAATCGCTCCCACATTTCGGTGAGGAACAACCACCACAGCTGGCGGGGGTAGGTGCCGCGGAAGTCGCGGATGCTTTCGAGGGTAGGGGTCATGTTAGGCCTTTTTTTCGTTGAGTACGGCGGCAATGCGCTTTACTCCGATGAAGAGTAAAACCGCGCAGACCATGGCGCCGGTGAAGTTGATGTAAAATACCGCGCTCTTGTCCGGGTTGTCCGCGCCCATGTGGCCCAATACTCCTGCGAGCTTGTTGCCAATGGAAGTGGACAAGAACCATCCGCCCATCATGACGGCGGTCAACCGCCGGGGGCTTAATTTGGACACCAAGGAGAGGCCCATGGGGCTCAAGCACAATTCACCGACAGTAATCACGGCGTAGGTACCCAACAGCCAGCCGGCAGATACCTTTTCCGCTCCGTTGTTGCTTGCACTCACGGCCAAAATCATCACCAGCGTGCTCAATCCGGTGATGAACAAGCCCAATCCAATTTTCATGGGCGTGCTGGGTTCTTTACCGATGCGGCTCAAAAACCCAAACAGACCAACTACCAAGGGCGTCAAGAGCACCACGAACATGGGATTCAAGGATTGAAACAACTCCGTCGGAACCAATTGGATGGATTCGCCGGGTGCCGGTTGTTGCTCTGCAGGCAGGTTTTCAAAATACACGTCTTTTTCCTCCGCAGGGTCTGCAGGCATCACCACGGTTTGGCGCAAGGAAAGGTTTTCCGCAACGTTGCTGACGCTCGCCGGCATTTCGCGGTGCGTGTACTTTTCTGCCCACGAGGTTAAAACGTTTCCGTTTTGGTGGAAAATGGCCCAGAAAATGATCACTACTACGAAGATGTACAAAAGGGATCCAATCGGTTTTTTGTCCTCCGCGGACGATTTTAGGTAGGTGGTCAAGTAAAAGAAGGCCACCGGCAAACAAGCAAACAAGAAGGTGTCGTTGGAGGTTGAACCGAACACGTTTTCAACCCCGAAAATGCTGCCGGCGTTGAATCCGATGGCCGCAAAGACCAAGGCGGGAACAAAGATGGTCAAGGCAATGCGAGAGAGGGGCATGTCCTCCGGTTGGGCCGGCTTGATTTGGTCCGCGTCAGACAAAATAGTGCGGCCGCTCATGAAGATGCCCACACCCACCAACATACCAATGCCCGCGGCGGCAAAGGCGTAGCCCCAGCCGTACTCGTTGCGCAGCCAGGCGGCAATGAAATTGCAAACGAAGGCGCCGATATTGATGCCCATGTAAAAAATGTTGTACCCCTTGTCTTTGAGGGTGCTGTACTCCGGTTTGTTGTACAGGTTGCCCAACAAGGTGGAAATGTTCGGTTTGAAGGCACCGTTGCCCAAAATGATCAAGAGAAGACCCACGTAGAAGGCCGTTTCACCGGGAATGGACAGGGTGAGGTACCCGGCGGCCATGAGCAATCCGCCTGCGATGATGGTTTTTCGGTAGCCAAAAACCCGATCCGCAAGCAGACCGCCAATGAAGGGGGTCAAGTAAACGAGGGCAATGTAGGTGCCGTAGACGTCGTTGGCGCTGGACTCGTCCCAACCCAAACCTCCCTTGAGGCCGTCGGTCATGTAGAGGAACAAGATCCCGATGATGAGGTAGAAACCGAAGCGTTCCCACATTTCGGTAAAAAACAAGGTGTAGAGGCCCTTGGGGTGCGATTTTGCGACGTCTTGGCGCATGTTATTGGGGTTTAAAGAATACTACGAAAGCGGGAAGATAGCGCGAATTAGAGATTTTCCAACAAGAATTGCGTCATTTTGGTGTAGAGGTGCAGCCGCGTTTTGCCGCCAAAGATGCCGTGGTTTTTGTCCGGGTACACCATGTAATCAAAGGGTTTGTTGGCCTGAATCAGGGCTTCCGCCAAGCGCATGGCGTTTTGTACGTGCACGTTGTCGTCTCCGGTTCCGTGCACCAAAAGGAACGGAGCCTTAAGTCTTCCTGCATGAGAAAGGGGAGAATTGGCGTCGTAGTTGACGCCGTTCTCTTGGGGGGTGCGCATGAAGCGCTCCGTGTAGATGTTGTCGTAAAAGCGCCAGTTGGTCACGGGAGCCACGGCAATGGCGGTTTTGAACACGTCGGCGCCTTTAAGGATGCAGTTGCTGCTCATGTAGCCGCCGTAACTCCATCCCCAAATGGCAATGCGCGCGGGATCAACGCCAGGCTGTGTACCCAACGCTTGGGCGGCGGCGATTTGGTCTTCCACTTCGTACTTGCCCAGCTGCTGGTAGGTGCATTTTTTGAAGTCGCGCCCCTGTCCGCCGGTCCCCCGGTTGTCTACGCACACCACCATGTAGCCCAGTGAGGCCAAATGTTGGTACCAGAAGTAATCGCGTCCACCAAACACGTCCAAAACCTGTTGGCTGCCCGGTCCGCCGTACACAAACATCAAAACGGGGTATTTTTTGGCAGGGTCGTAGTTCAACGGTTTGATGCGCCAAGACGGCAGAGTTCGACCGTCGGCCAAGACCACCGGTGCAAATTCTTTGGGACTGATTTGGAATTTGGTCAACCGCTCGTTCAGGGCTGCATTGTCTTCCAGCAAGCGAACTTCTTTGCCGTTGGCGGTGTGCAAACTAACACGCGGAACGTGGGTGGCAGATTGATAGGTCAGAATGAACGACGTTTTCGTTTGGTTGAATTCCGCATTGTTGGTGCCGGGCTGTGCGGCAACCGCGCGGGGTTTGCCGCCATTGATGGACACCGCATAAACTTCACGCTGCGCGGGCGAAACGCCCGCGGCTTGGTAGTAAACCATTCCTTTGGCGTCCGTTCCGTAGTAGGCGGTCACCTCGGATTTTGGGTCCGTTAAGGCTTTGCGTTTTTTGCCGTCCGAAGAGATGGAAAATAATTGGTTGTAGCCGTTGGCCTCACTGGACCAAACCAGGGAACCGTCGGGCAATACTTCCCAGTTGTCCGAAACATCCACGTATGCCGCATCCTTCTCTTCCAACCACAGTTGCGGCTTGTCGTTCAAGCGTTGCTTAAAGAGCTGCAAGTGATTTTGCAGGCGGTTGAGAACGATGTAGGCCAATTCGTTCTTGGGGGTCCACTGCACGCGCGGCAGGTACTCGTAGTCCATGCCCTCTGCCATTTTTGCGGTATTTTGGGAAGACAAGCTGTGCACGTGCAAGGTTACCTTGGAATTGGGCTCACCCGCTTTCGGATACTTGAATTTTTGCTGGGTGGGATACAGGTCCGTTCCGTATACGTCCATGCTGAAGGTGGGCACATCGGTTTCGTCAAACCGCAAATAGGCGAGGTGTTCGCTGTTGGGAGACCACCAAAGCGCCACGTGAAAGCTAAATTCTTCTTCGTATACCCAATCTGGAACGCCGTTCAAGATGCGGTTTCGCACCCCGTCCGTGGTGACGGCCTTCCGGTTCCCGGTAGCAACCTCCAACAACCAAATGTTGTTGTCCTGAACGTACGCCACCCATTTGCCGTTGGGCGATAATTGAGCGTTTTGAACGTTTTTGGGGCTGATTAAAACAAAGGACTTGTCCTCCATGCGAAACAACCCCACCTTCGCTTGGTAGGAATGGCGGTAGATGGGTTCTAGGTCCGTCTCCACCAATACGGTTTTTTCGTCGGCACTGAACGTGTAGTTTTGGATGTCAAATGCTTGTTTGTGAACCGCTTGAATGTCCTTAGAAGTCACTAATACGCCTTTGCTGGCCCCCGCTGCGTAATCGAATTTTTCGATTTGGGTACCGCCCTCTCCGCGTGTGAGGCGGGTGTAGTGGACGCCGTCGGCCATCGAGCGCAATCCGCTTACGGACTTGGCGCCAAACGCATAGGCCCCCCAAACGTCGTCCAGCGATACCGGGCGTGGATCTTGTGAACTGCTTGCGGCAGCATTGGGTTTCTTTTTTTCCGATCTTACTACCGGTGCCTCGGTTTGCGCTACGGCGCTAAAAGAAGAAGCGGCAAACAAGCCGGCCCAAAAGAGCGAAGGAATCGATGTGAAGTGCATACTTTTGCGTTCAATGAAGGATGCCGAAGATACTGCAAAATGGCTCGACGCGCTGCGAGCGGTGCTCCCTTCGGATGCGGTAAAAGTTGACGGGGAAACTCGGACCGCATTCGACCACGACGAAACCGAGGACCTGCACTTCTTGCCCCAGGCCGTAGTTTTTCCCGCAACGCCGGAGGAAGTTGCCGCGGTCATCAAGGTAGCAGGACGTTACAACGTGCCCGTAACGCCCGTAGCGGCGCAAACCGGGCTGAGCGGCGGTGCGTTGCCCGTGAAGGGGGGAATTGCCCTCTCCACGCAGAAACTCAATCGAATTTTGGACATCGACGTTGCCAATTTTCAGGCGACCGTTGAGCCCGGGGTTATCAACCAAGTCTTCCACGAAGCCTGCAAGGAGCAAGGCATGTTTTATCCCCCAGATCCTTCTTCCTGGGGAACCTCCACCTTGGGCGGCAACGTTGCGTACAACGCCGGCGGCCCCAAGGCCGTTAAGTACGGAGTTACGAGCGCGTACGTGTTGAACTTGGAAGTAGTTCTGCCCAACGGTGAGATCGTCTGGACAGGCGCCAACGTTTTGAAGAATTCCACGGGCTACAACCTCACGCAGTTGTTTGTTGGATCTGAGGGGACCTTGGGCGTGGTGACCAAAATTGTGGTGCGCTTGCTGCCGTATCCCCGCCACAGCTACACGTTATTGGCTCCCTTTGAATCGGCCGAGCGCGCGTGTGCCGTGGTCTCCAAGATCTTCATGGCAGGCATCGTGCCGTCCGGTTTGGAGTTCATGGAACGCGACGCCCTGGATTGGACGCTGCAGTATGTGGACGGGGTGAGCATTCCCACGGGTCCCAACATCGCCGCGCATCTGTTGCTGGAAGTGGACGGAACCGACGACGAAACCGTGCTGCGGGAAGCAGAAAAGTTGGCGGAATTGGTGGAGGCCGAAGGAGCCACTGAAGTGCTGTTTGCACAATCCGCTTCCGAGCGGGACGCCCTGTGGAAGTTGCGCCGACGGGTGGGTGAGGCTGTGAAAAAGCACAGTGTCTACAAAGAGGAAGACACCGTCGTTCCCCGTGCGGCTTTGCCGCAGTTGTTGTCTTCCGTCAAGAGAATTGGGGCCGAATATGGTTTTAAGAGTGTGTGCTACGGCCATGCAGGAGACGGCAACTTGCACGTCAACATCGTCAAGGGCGACCTTTCCGACGAAGCCTGGAACGGACCCCAATTGAAAGAAGGCATCCGCGCTTTGTTTGCGGAAGTTCGTGCACTGGGCGGAACCATTAGCGGTGAGCACGGCATCGGTTACGTGCAGCAGGAATACCTGGATTTAGCCTTTTCGCAAGCGGCACTGGAAGCGCAACGCGCCATCAAAAGAGCGCTGGACCCCCAAAACATTCTCAATCCGGGTAAAATGGGAATGGACGCGGCCTACCAAGAAGGGTAGGGGTGATCCTTTATCCAAGGCTGGGTCCGTAGCGGGGTTTGGGCATTTCAGGCTGCGGTACATTCAAAGCACAACGGACCCACTGGACGTCGTACCAGGTGCCCAGCTTTTGGCCCGCGTGGTCGTACCGCGCAAAAGGTTCAAAGCCGCATGATTGGTGCAGGGCTAAGCTGGCCTCGTTGGGCAAGGTGATCACGCCATAGGCCCAAACAAAACCGCGTTCCCAGAGTTCGGACAGAACTTTTTCGTACAAAAGTTTGCCCAGCCCCTTGCGCGGCTTGCCAACGTAGACACTGGTCTCAACGGCCCATTGGTAGGCGATTCGCTCCCGATGGGTGGTGGCGTAGGCATAGCCCCAAACGGTTCCTTCATCCTCCCACACCCAAAATGGAAAACGCCCGGCGATGTGCGCCAGGCGTTTTGAAAAATCTTCTAAAGTCGGAACCTCGGTTTCGAACGTCACCCCGGAATCCCGCACAAACGGTTCGTACAGCGCTAAAACGGCAGCTGCGTCGGTGGAACGGTACGGGCGGAGCACGTCGAATTAAATTCTTGGGAGGTAAAAACGCGAAGCGATCAGTCGTCGCTCCGGCCCATGTACAGCATGATGTAGTAGACCAACTGCGTTACGGACGCAATTGCCGCCACCAAGTACGTACGGGCTGCCCATTTCAAAGCGTCTTTTGCTTGGTCTTGCTGCATGCCCACGGTGATGGACGTGCGCTCCAACCACACCAAAGCGCGGTTGCTGGCGTCGTATTCCACGGGCAACGTAATCAGCGCAAAGGCAGTCAAAACGGCCTGTGCCGCAATAATTACTTGAATCATCAAACCGTAGTTCAAACCGAATGCGGCCACGCCCAAAATGGACAGAAGAAACAGGGCATTCATGATTTGCGAACTGAAGTTCACCATGGGCACCATTTTGGAGCGCATGTTGAGCCAGGCATAAGCCGTGGCGTGCTGCACAGCGTGTCCGCATTCGTGTGCCGCAACGGCAGCCGCGGCGACGCTCTGACCGCTGTATACTTCTGGAGATAAATTGACCGTTTTATCTGCTGGGTTGTAGTGGTCCGTCAGCGATCCCGGTACGGAGATGACGCGAACATCGTAAATACCGTGGTCCGCCAGCATGCGTTCGGCGATTTGCCGTCCGGTCAACCCGCTGGGCAAGAATTCTTCGCCGTAGCGCGTGAAACGTTTTTTGAGTTGCCATTGGACGTAGTAGCCGACGCCCATGAAGAAAAGCAGAATTACAATCATGATGGATTTAGATTTCGGAGGTGAAATTACAAAACCCGTGCCGACTTACGAATTAGATTTGCAGTATGGCAAATTGGCAGGACCGACCCCTCATCTTGGTGTGCAACGACGACGGCATCACCGCACCCGGCATTCGCGCTCTCATTCAAACCATGAATCGATTGGGCGATGTAGTGGTGGTTGCCCCGGACAGCCCTCAAAGCGGTATGGGCCATGCCATTACCTTGAGCAACACCTTGCGCTGCGAGGCCGTTCATCCGGACGCCGGCCCGCAAAAAGAGTACGCGTGCAGCGGAACCCCAGTGGATTGCGTCAAATTGGCGGTTCATGCGCTTTTGGACCGAAAGCCGGATTTGGTGGTCAGCGGCATCAACCACGGGAGCAATGCGTCGGTCAACGTCATCTACAGCGGTACCATGTCTGCGGCTGTTGAAGGAGCCATGCAAGGGATTCCAAGCATCGGTTTTAGTTTGCTGGATTACCGTTGGGACGCTTCTTTTGAGGCTTGCCTGCCGTTTGTGGAACAGATTGCACGCGAAGCATTGAATGGAGGCGTGCCGGCAGGAACGTGCCTCAACGTGAATTTCCCAAAGCCAGAAAAAGCACCGTACGCCGGCATCAAAGTGTGCCGACAAGCGCAAGCCAAATGGGTGGAGGAGTTTGACAAGCGGGAGGATCCCCGCGGTAAAACGTACTACTGGTTGACCGGATCCTTCATCAACGAGGACCACGGCCAGGACACGGACGAATGGGCCTTGGCCAACGGATACGTCAGCGTAGTACCAGTTTCCTATGATTTAACGGCTTACGCCTCCTTGGGCGCATGGCACAACCGGTTGGAACCGTGATCAAGAGATTGTTCAACCGAATCGAACGGGCCGAAGTGGAGACCGCGGTGGGCTTTTTGGTAGGTGCCGGCACGCCGTGGTTTGCCTGGGCGGTGGTTCGGGAGATGTACCCAGCTTTGCCAGCTGTTGAAAAGATCGACTCCGATTTGTGGGAGTTTCTTCTGTTGCGCTTGTTTGCCTTGGGCGTTTTCATCAATGCCGGTTTGTTTTTTGCCGCATTGTGGGCCAAACGTGAAGGAATGGCCATGGGCTTGCTCGTGGCCAGCATTTTGTACGTCATTGGAGTGGGTTATTGGCGGTGGGAATACCTGTAAAGCCCCTAAAAGTATTTGTCTTGGCGGGAGAACCGTCTGGGGATGCCCACGCTGCGCGCTGGGTTGAAGCTTGGCGTTTGCATGATCCCAACGTGGAAATTCATTTTTGGGGCGGTCCGGCCTTGACGCACGCCGCTGGCAAAGCACCGGAAGTGGATTTGAAGCA
>CAYXHJ010000039.1:0-5440 GCA_964464855.1 uncultured Owenweeksia sp.
GGAGTCAAATTTTATTTATCTTTGCATCACATCCCCTAGGGGAGCTCCCTAGGACCAACGCCTCCCCCTGTGGGAGGCGTTTATTTTTTAGCACGGTTTGATGTGCTTGGGGGGGTACGGTGAGGTCCATAGAATAGTAGTCCAGAGCTCCTGAAGGGAGCACGGTTCCAAAATTCACCGAAAAAATCGGGTTAAATGGGTAAAATACCCATTATTTAGGGATTCGGAAGGTGGCGCGGGATTTGATAGGACCGATTAGCCTTCAAAACCAATCATTCAACCCAGTCGTCCCATCCAGTAGTGCCTGGGGCGCCTACCTCCGAGCTACTGCTGCTGCAAGCTCCGCACGTGCGCAATAAGCGCTGCAGTGGAGGCGTCGTGCGCGCCAATGGGGCCGTCGCCTTCCAATTCCGGGAGGACAATATTGGCCATTTCCTTGCCCAATTCCACGCCCCACTGGTCGTAGGGGTAGATGTTCCACACGTGGCCCTGAAAGAAGATTTTGTGCTCGTAGAGCGCAATCAGCGCGCCCAAGGCATAGGGAGTGAGGGCGTCAAACAGGAACGTGGAGGTGGGTTTGTTGCCCTCGAATACCTTGTAGGGGGTGGGGGCGGTGGGCCGGCCCAAGGCGAGGGCCTCTGTTTGTGCCAAGAAATTGCTCAAGAGTTTGGCGTGGTGTGCGTGCAGCGGATGTTGCGGATGCACACTGGCAATGAAATCCGACGGTATTAATTCGGTGCCCTGGTGGATCAATTGGTAAAACGCGTGTTGGCCGTTCGTGCCGGGTTCGCCCCAAACCACGGGCCCGGTGGCGTAGGTAACGCGGTTGCCGTCGCGGTCCACGGATTTGCCGTTGGACTCCATGTCTGCCTGCTGCAAGTAGGCCGCAAAGCGATGCAGGTACTGGTCGTACGGCAATACGGCGTGGCTGCTGGCGCCCCAAAAGTTTCGGTACCAAATGCCCAATGCCGCCATGATTTGCGGGATGTTCTCACGAAAAGGGGCTTCTGCGGCGTGCCGGTCGATGCGGTGTGCACCGTCGAGAAAAAGTTGGAATTGCTCCGACCCAATCGCAATGCACAGGGGCATGCCGATGGCGCTCCAAACGGAGTAGCGTCCGCCCACCCAGTCCCAAAAGCCAAAGGTGTGTTCCGGGTTGATGCCGAAGGCCGCTACTTTTTCCGCGTTGGTGCTCAGAGCCACAAAGTGCTTTTCGGTGCAGGAGGGGTCGCCCAGTTGCTGAATGAGCCAGGTGCGGGCGGCCTCTGCGTTGGCCATGGTTTCCTGCGTGGTGAAGGTCTTGGAGGCCACCAGGAAGAGGGTGCGCTCGGGGTCCAGCTGCCGCAGGCATTCGTGGAGGTCTGCGCCGTCCACGTTGGAGACGAAGTGGAGCTGGAGGTCCCGGTCTGAGAAGGGTTTGAGGGCTTCGTAGGCCATGCGGGGGCCCAAATCGGAGCCGCCAATGCCGATGTTGACGATGTGGTTGAAGCGCAGGCCGGTGTGGCCGCGTTTGCGGCCGGCGCGGACGGCGTCGGCGAAGGCGTACATGCGGTGGCGCTCGCCGGAGGCGAGCGCGCGAACGTCCACGCCGTCCACCAGAAGGGGTTCGGTGCGGGGGTCGCGGAGCGCCGTGTGCAACACGGCGCGACCTTCCGTGGCGTTGATTTTATCGCCGCGAAGCATGGACTGGAAGCCGTCGGCGGCGCCGGTCTCTGCAAAAAGTTGCTCCAAAAGCCCCAAGGTCTCTTCCGTAACACGGTGCTTGGAATAGTCGAAGAGGAGGAGGTCGTCCAGGCGGATGGATTGCGCCGAAACGCGGGCGGGATCCGTGAGGAGGTCGCGCAGGTGGTGGTTGAATGAGGAGGAATGGGCCTCAAGGGCCTGCCAAGCGCGGGTTTTCGTCGGATTCATGAATGCGTAAAAAAATCAATATGGAGAGGCCCGCAAGGGTTAGGCCGCTACAACGTCGTCGATCAGGGTGGGGAGCATGCGCTGGAGGATGTTTTTGATGCCGGACTGCAGCGTGAGGGTGCTGGAGGGGCAACCGGAGCAGGCGCCTTGGAGTTGAACGGTGACGATTTTGTTGGTGTAGCCTACGAAGGCGATGTTGCCGCCGTCTTGAGCTACAGCGGGCCGAACGAATTCGTCCAGTACTTCCACGATGCGTTGCTCAATCTCGCCCAGGTCGGTGGGGAGGGAGTCCATGGTGATGGCCTGAACGCCGGTTTCCTCGTCTTTTCGGGGGGCAACGGGGCCGGTTAAGATGGGTTTGCCGGAGGTGATCCAGTCGGTGAGGAACTGGCGAATTTCCTGGGCAACGTCGTCCCATTCGACGACGTTAAATTTATGGAGAGCGACGAAGTTGCTGGAAATGAAGACTTCTTTGACGAAGGGGAAGTGAAAGAGTTGAACGGCCAGGGGGCTGGGTTGCGCTTCTTCAATGTTGCGGAATTCGACGTGGTCTTGGTCGATGAGCATTTTGTTGGCGACGAACTTCATGACCGCGGGGTTGGGGGTCGATTCGGCGTAGATGCTGACGGGGACTCGCTTGATTTCCATACCCCAAAATTAGCGTATTCGTGGATTGGTGACCGTGTCTTTTTTGGTGCTTTAGTGCAAACGTTTATCTATGATTAGTTACCTGAATAGTAGTGACTTACGTTTTTATCCGTTTTTATACGGTTATAAACGTTAAAAACCGACTGTCGGGCCAAATTGGGTGCAACTTGCACCCGGATTAAGGTTGATCGGGGGCGTCGAACCAGGAACTGTACATCAGGTAGTTTTGGGCAATGCGCTCAATTTCACCTTTTTGCAACTCTGGGCTGATGGCTTTGATTTTGCGAGCGGGGATGCCGCCCCAGATTTCGCCCGCGGGGATGTGGGTGTGCTGGGTGACGACGGAGCCGGCCGCTACAATGGAGTTGGATTCGACGGTGCAGCCGTCCATGACGATGGCGCCCATGCCGATCAGGACGTTGTCGTGGAGGGTGCAGCCGTGGACGATGGCGTTGTGGCCTACGGAGACGTTGTTTCCGAGGGTGGTGGCGAATTTTTGGTAGGTGCAGTGGATGACGGCGTTGTCTTGGATGTTGACGCGGTTACCGATGCGGATTTGATTGACGTCTCCCCGGACGACGGCGTTGAACCAAACGGAGCATTCTTCGCCGAAGACCACGTCGCCTACGACAGTGGCCGTTGGAAGGAGTTTGCAGGATGCGGGGATGGTGGGGGCGATGCCGTTGACGGGAAGTACGAGGGCCATGGTCAGTGTGCGAGTTCTAGGGTAACGACGTCGCCGAAGAACTGCTGGGCGATGCGCTCAAAGGTGGGGGTGTAGTCGCTGACGAAGAAGCGGTGTGGCGCGTGCGGGGCTTGAGGCCTTTGTGGGCTCTCTGCGCTTTGCGCGGTGGCGGTGCTTGTTGAGCCGTCGGGTTCGAGGGCACGGGCTACTGCGTCGGCTACCACCGTGGGGGCGTCGATGAGGGTGATGGGAGTGTTGCGTTCGGCGAAAAAAGCGCGGATTTCGTCGGTGAGCAGGGGGTAGTGGGTGCAGCCGGGGATGAGGGTGTCGATCCCTTGGAGTTCCGGTTGCGCGAGGTAGTGGTGTAGAGTGGCACGCAGGATTTCCGAATGCGCGAGGCCTTCTTCGATGATGGGAACCAGTAGGGGCGTGGCCAGGGCGTGGACGGTTCCGGGTACGCCGGCGGCATTGATGCGCGCGGGGTAGATGCCGCTCCCAATGGTTCCACGCGTACCGATAACGCCTACGTTGGGTGGCGTTGTTTGGGTGTGGTAGGATTCGGCCACGGCGGCAACGACGGGGTCGATGACGTTGACGATGGGGATGTGGGCCGGTACGTGCGCGCGCAGGGCGTTGTAGGCTACGGCGGATGCTGTATTGCAGGCAATTACGATGGCCACGGCTCCGCGAGCCAGGAGGTAGTCCGCAATGGCGATGGAGTAGGATTGGATGGCCTCCGGCGATTTGTCTCCGTAGGGAAGGTGCGCCGTGTCTCCGAAGTAGAGGAGTTGGCGGTGTGGCAGGCGCTGTGCTACCGCGCGAGCCACGGTGAGACCGCCGACACCTGAGTCGAAGAGTCCAATGGGGCCGTTGGCTTGCATGTGAGGCGCTAGTTAAAGGAAATCCCCGCAAGCGCCGCGGCGCATGCGGGGATCACGCGGCAAATTTTGCCGCGGTTTACTTGATGGCGAGTTTGGCTTTGACGGCTTTCATGAGGTTGTCGCCGCCTTTCTGGTAGACGAGTACGCCTTTGGAGCGAGAAGAGTCAATGACGTAAGCCAATTTTTGGGCGGTTGCAACGTCGTCAATAGCTTTTTGCATTTTTTCCAAGACGGGAGTCAACATTTCAACTTCCTTGGTTTGCAGGGACTCTTGGGCATTCTGCATGTAGGATTGGATGTTGGCGTAAGCGTCTTGTAAGCTCTTGGTTTCCTGTTGCTTACGCAACTCACTCCAGCTGGCGGAAGCAGCTTGCATGGCAGCGGCGCTCTTTTCCAATTCGGCTTGCATTTCGCGGGCTTCGTTCTCGAATTTGGCTTGTTCGGCTTCGAGGTTTGCCATGGCTGTTTTGTACTCCGGCATCATCACGAGTAAAGAGTCGATGTTGATGTGACCAACCTTTTGGGCGAGTGCTGGAGCGGCAGAGAAGAGTGCGATAGCGGCGGCGAAGAGGACTTTTTTCATGATGGTGGGGTTGAGACCGCAGGAGTGCGGTTGGAGTTTGGTCTTTTTGAGGTTCTTTGAAACTGCGTTAAAGGGCAAAGATAGGAGTTGCGTTTTAATCGAAACGTTAAACGGTTGGAGGGGTGGACACTTCGGTTTAGGGTGCTGGTATTGGCCGAGTTGGTGCCGGTGGATTAGCGACCCAGTTTTTCCAGAACTTCGTCGGAGATGTCGTTGGTTTCGGCGGCGTAGAGAACGCCCACGGAGGTACCTTGATCGAAGACGAAGTCGAGTTTTTTGCGTTTGGCCACATCGCGAACGGCATTGTAGACTTGGTCTTGCAAAGGCCGTACCAATTCCATTTGCTTTTTGAAAAGCTCGCCTTCGGGGCCAAAGTACTTCATTTGGAGCGAGCGGGCGTGGGCGCGCTTGTCCTCAATGGTTTTCTTGCGTTCCGCAAGAAGGGCGCTGGTGAGCAGGACTTTTTCGGCCTCGAGAGCTTGTTCGAGTGCTTGGGCTTCGTCCAGAGCGGCCAGGACTTCGCCTTCCCATTCTTTGGTGACGCGTTCGATTTCCTTCTTGGCTTGGGCGTATTCGGGCATTTTGTTCAGCACGTACTGCGTGTTGCAGTAGGCCAACCGCTGGGCCGACGCACCGAAGGTCAATGCCACAAGGACGGTGAACGTTGCGAAGAGTTTAGCGGGACGATTTAAAGGCATGCCAGGTATTTTTTGAAAGGGTCGACCGGAACGA
>CAYXHJ010000039.1:5540-9762 GCA_964464855.1 uncultured Owenweeksia sp.
AGGGCGCCGGGTTGGGGGTCAAAACCGTGGGCCAGGTCCACGCCCAAGAGGCCGAACATGGGCATGAAGATGCGCAAGCCCACGCCGGCGGAACGCTTGAGGTAGAACGGATTGTAGTCCCGGAATCGGTCCACGTTGTTGCCGGCTTCGGCAAAGGCGAGGATGAAGATTTGGGCGCTCGGGTTGGGGGTGACCAAGTAGCGCAGTTCTGCCGTCAGCTTGTTGTAGAGGGCACCGCCGCCGCTGGGCGTGAGGGAGTAGTTTTGGTAGCCGCGCAGGCCAACGATTTCGCGGCCGTCGAGCACGAAGTTTTGGAGACCGTCGCCGCCTAAGTAGTAGCGTTCCAAGGGGGGTAGGCCGTAGTTGCGGTTGTACATGCCCAGCATGCCGAATTCCATGTAGCCGCGGAAAACGGTGTTTTTGGCCAGTAAGGCATAGGAGTCGAAGGTCATTTTCCACTTGTGGTACTCCACCCAGCGGTATTTTTCCGTGGCGGTCAACTTGGAGTAGTCGCGGCCGTCCAAAAGGGAGAGGGGCGGCGTGGCTTCCAGGGTGAAGTTGAAGGAGGTACCGCGGGTGGGGAAGATGGGGTAGTCCCGGTTGTCCCGACGCAGCACAAAGGAGTAGGCCAGGGCGTGCATGACGCCTTGCTTGAAATTGCCGCCGATGAAGGGGTAGTTGTTGACGTCGAACCGTCGGAATTCCACCTGTTGGAAGAGGGTGAAGTAGTCGTCCGGCCATTTCAGGCGACGGCCCAAACCGACGGAGGCTCCGGTGATGGCAATTTTTTGCGCCAACGAGTCCGTTCGGCCGTTGGAGTTCATGATGTTGTGGTATGCACTGACGCTCAGGGCGTTGGGTTTTTTGCCGCCCAACCAAGGTTCGGTAAAGCTGCAAGAATACGAGGAGAAGTAGGTGCCGTTGGTCTGCGCGCGGAGGTTGATGGTTTGCCCGTCGCCGGTTGGGAGGGGTTTCCAAGCCTTTTTGTTGCCGATGTTTCGGGCAGAGAAGTTGTTGAAATTCAGGCCCAAAGTGCCCACCACGGTGTTGGCGCCCCAACCGCCCTGAAGTTCCAATTGACTGGTGGACTGCTCCACCACGGTGTATTCCAGATCGACGGTGCCGGTTTCTGCGTTGGGTTTTGGCGTGACGTTGACGTTGCGGGCGTCAAAATACCCCAACTGGCCCAGTTCGCGGATGGTTCGTTGGATGTCTGCGCGGCTGAAGAGGTCGCCCGGACGGGTGCGGACTTCGCGGTAGATGACGTGGTCGTTGGTGCGGTCGTTGCCGGTGACGGTGACTTTGTTGATGGTGGCGGGTCGGCCTTCGCGGATGCGGATTTCCAGGTCAATGGAGTCGTTTTCCACGCGCGTCTCTACGGGCATGACGCTGGAGAAAAGGTAGCCGTTGTTCAGGTAGAGGGAGGCGATGTCGTTGGAGTTGGGGTCGCCGTTGACGCGTTCGTAGAGGCGTTTGGCGTCGTAGCGCTCGCCTTTTTGAATGCGGAGAATGGATTCCAGCACGTCCGTGGGGTATTCGGCGTTGCCCACAAAGGAGATGTTGCGGAAGAAGTATGGTTTGCCTTCTTCAAGGAAGATTTTCAGGTGCAGGCCTTCGTCGGTGCGGTACGAGGAGTCGCGCACCACGCGAGCGTCGCGGAAGCCTTTGGTGTTGTAGAAGGCGATGAGTTTGCGCTGGTCGTCGGCGTATTTGTCTGCCAAGAGCTTGGATGACTGGAAGATGTTCCAGGCCGCGTGCTGGTGCGTTTCTTTGAATTTGCTGCGCAATTTGGCGTCTGGGAAGGAGGGGTTGCCTTCAAAATCAATGCTTGCTATGCGCAGGCGCACGCCCAGATTCACGTCAAATCCCAAGATGACGCGGTCTGTGGTGGAGGAATCCACGGTTTGCACCACGTTCACGCGGCAGTCCGGGTAGCCCTTTTCCACGTAGCGCTTGGTGATCTTGTTGGCGGCCGTCACTTTGAGGTTTTCGGACACCACGGCGCCGCGCTGCAGCTGAATCAGCTCGCGAACGGCGTCCTGTTGGGCCTTGGAGAGGCCGGTGAAGTAGAATTTGGAAAGTTTGGGCAGGGGCTGCAGGGCGATGGTGAGGAAGACGACGTCTCCTTGGCGTTCGTGCACGTAAATCTGGACGTTGTCGAACAGTTTTTGGTTCCAAAGGGTCTTGACGGCGTTGGTGACTTTCTCGCCGGGGAGGGTGAGGCGGTCGCCTACCGTAAGGCCGCTCAGGAGCTGGATGACGCTGGGGTCCAAGTGGTCTGCGCCGGTAACCAAGATGCCGCCAATTTCGTACTCCATGCCGGGCACGTAGTTGGAGGTGGAGGGTCCCACAAGGCCTTGGGCGCGGGCTTCTGGAGTTCCAAAGGGGTTGAAGGCCAGAAATAGAGCTAAAAGCGCCATTCCGGTGCGGAACCGGTTGGTGCTTGGGGCGGTGGCTTTTGAGGACGGTTGGGTCACGGAGAAAGTCATTAGGCCACGTTGGGGGCTATTTGTTCGCTGGTGAGGCCTTTGCGGCGTTCGCGGCCGGCGTATGCGGCCAGGGCCTCTTCCAGGTGGGGTCGGTCAAAATCCGGCCACAAGACCGGGGTGAAAAAGAGCTCGGCATAGGAAATCTGCCACAGCAAGAAGTTGGAAATGCGTTGCTCGCCGGAGGTGCGGATCACGAGGTCCGGATCCGGCATGTCTGCCGTGTACAAAAAGCGTTCCACGGTTTGGGCGTCCAGGTCCTCCGGGCGCAGGCGACCGGCGGCGGCTTCGCGTGCCACCTGCTGGAAGGCATCCACCAGTTCTTCGCGGCTGCCGTAGCTCAGGGCCAGGGTGAGGGTCATGCGGTCGTTGGTGGCGGTGGCCTCCATCACTTCGTTCAGTTGGCGCTGGCAGGAGGCGGGGAGGTCTTGGAGCCGCCCAATAGCGTGCAGTTTGATGCGGTTGTTTTGGAGGGTGGGCAATTCCTTGTGCAAGGCGTTCACCAAAATGCCCATGAGGGCGTCCACTTCCATCTTGGGGCGTGCCCAGTTTTCCGACGAAAAGGCGTAGACGGTGAGGTACTGAATGCCGATTTCCGCAGCGGCGGTGGCGGTTCTGCGCAGGGCTTCTACGCCGGATTCGTGGCCGCGCACGCGCGTGAGCAATCCCTGTTTTTTGGCCCATCGGCCGTTGCCGTCCATGATGATGGCGACGTGTTGGGGCAGGGAGTTGTTGGGGGCAGACACAGGGTAGGGACCGTCGGGATTATTGGTACAGGAACGAGGCGCAGCGCTCCAGGAACGATTCCAGGTGCAGGCCCACGTAGATGCCGCCGGTGGCGTACGTGTCTAGCGTTTGCGCGTTTCCACGGGGGCGTCCGGCGCGGTTTTGCGGCACCAAGGAGGGGTCTGAGAGGGCGGCTGCGGCGGCTCCGTTGTAGGTGGCCAGGGCCTTGGAGTCTACGTAGAGGCCGGAGACGTCGTCCAGGTAGTCCGTGGAGGTGATGCGCCAACCGGCTTCAGCGCCCACGGTGATCAAATCGCCCAGGCGGTAGCGCACACCCATGCCCACGGGCAGGATGGCAGCGGTTCGGGCGTAGGGAGCGGTGTTGGAGAGGGGGGTGCCTTGGCCTTCGGTGCCCAGGGGCTGGAGGTCCGTCCACACGCCGTGGTACTGGGCTTGGGGGTTGAAGCCCATGATGCCGGCGCCGCCAAAGAGGTACAGGGTGGTTTGGCCTTTGGAGGTGCGCAGTCGTTGCGGAACGTAGTCAATTTCCACTTGGGCCGACGCCTCCCAGAAGGGGCTGCGGAAGTGGCTGTTGCGGTTGATGCGCTCGGAGAGGCCGCTTTGGGCGTCGTCCGCAAAGAGTTGTCCTTGTTGGTACACCGCACGGAAGGCGTACTGGGGGTGCGGTTGGAGTCGGTAGTTAGCGCCAAAGGCCGTGCGTTGCGGGGCGGCAAGGCCGTAGGGCCCGACGTCTCCCGTGAAGGTGGTTCCGGCGGCACTCAACCCAAATTCGTGGGTGGCTTGCGCCCACAGGGGGTTGAGGCTGCCCACCAGCAGGCCGAAGACCGCGGTCAATACGGTATTTGTGGTCCAATCGTTCATCCTGAACATAACGTACAAAGGTAGCATTTTTGTGTGGGACAACCGGGAGTGGGGGGTGGATTTTACATGGGCACCTTCGGCGGCACCGGCATGAGGTTTTGGGTTCCTAGGGAGGGCAAATCGATGGG
>CAYXHJ010000040.1:0-9719 GCA_964464855.1 uncultured Owenweeksia sp.
TATTTGGCTTTTTGAGGATGAACTGGCCCGTGGCGAGTTGCAGGTGTTGCTGCCCGATTGGCCGGCGCCCCCTTTGCCAATTCATTTGGTGAGCCCAGCTCAGCGGCGCGAGTCCGCGAAGGTAAAGGCTTTTGCGCTTCATGTGACACAGGTGTCATTATTTTGATCAAAATTCGTCTTTCACCACCGTCAACCCGAGCGCATCCCAATCCAGCATACCGCCTCGGTAGTAATAGATTTTCTCGGCTGGAAAGCCTTCTCGCGTCATGGCTTTGATGGCTATCGGACTTTGTGGACACACCGGACCGTTGCAGAACGCATAGATTTTCTTGGCTTTTTCACAACGCCAAGCCGTTCCCTCCTTTTCGCACCCCAACTCCCCGAGACGATTTGCCACCTCCGTGTAAGGAATACCTACCGAGCCTGGAATCGTGCCTTTGACGCGGTCGCTGGTCTCTCGCATGTCGACCACCATCGACTCACGATCACTGAGTGCTTGCAAAATCTCAATTTCTCCCACTGGATGGACGCCTATCACCGGCACAAGTGGTTGCAGCACACCACCATTTTTTGCACAAGGCGTCATCACACGGCTGATCTCAATGGCTCCACGCTCGGTCTGAACAAACACTTTTTTTTGATTGTCCAAAATATTCAAGGGTGTGCCCACACTGATGGTGGCGGCCTGACCCCAGGCCGTGACTGCTGTGCACAAAGAGAAACTTGCGGCAAGAATGTGTTTCATCATGACTGATCGCCTTGGTTTTGAAATGACAAGGCGTAATGATCCTCTAGTCGCCGCCCACTAGATTGACATAAATCAAACGCATATCTCAGGACTTTATTCCAGCCTCGTTCAGCAGATGACAACCGCTCAAGAGACACTAAGTGTCAGCCTAGTCAAAGGCCAAAAAGTATGTCGCGAACCGATCGGCCTGTGCGATTGACTTGTAACTTTTTTGGATATCGCTTGATGGCTCGGTGCATGCCCACCATGCGCAGGCAAGAACCACTGTTCAGTCAGATGCGGCACCCATGAAGGCTGCATATTCTTTCGACTTGCGCTGGAGACGCTGACCTATGCTGCCGCAAACAAGGCCGCACAACTGCTCAACCATCGGATCAGCAATACGGTAGTAGGCACTGGTACCTCGATTTTCACGCTCAATCAAGCCATATTTATGAAGCTGACTCAAATGCCTTGATGTGTTGGCCACACTGCATTGGCAGGCCTGAGCCAAGTCACTGACCTTGCTTTCCCCTTGACGCAAACGATTGAGTATCTGCAGTCGCACGGGCTCAGCCAGTACTTGGAAATAGGCGGCCACTTCGCCCAATGCCTCTGGCGACAGCTGGTGCATGGCAATGTGGGGTGAGTTTGGCATGGGCTTGATCTTTGGGCTTGCAACTGAGGAATGATACTGCTATTATATTTGCGCAATTAAGCAAATAAGCAAATTAAGATGAAGAACGACTTACCCCTTTACATCCATGGTGTGTTTCATGTGCTTTGCAGTTCAGTGATTGCGGTTGGCGCCTGGACAACACTGGCCGTCCAAGCTGCCTCCACATCCGATCAGGGCAATTGGCCGACCATGACGGTTGGAAGCACGAGCAAAGCCGCTGCCGCGGTTGCCTTCGAGGGTGTCGTAGAGCCTGTCAGACAGGCAGTGCTAGCGGCCCAGATTGCCGGCGCTGTCGTGCAATTGCAAGCCAAGGCTGGTGACAAGGTTCGCACTGGACAGGTATTGGCAAAGGTCGAGGCCCGAGCGGCAGAACAGGGGGCGGCAGCAAGCGCGGCCCAGGTCGAAGCAGCGGTTGTGGCCGCCAGCGTTGCGGAAAAGGAACTGAGTCGGCAAAGACAATTGTTCCAAAAACAATACATCAGCCAAGCGGCGCTTGATCGCGCTCTGGGTCAGTGGGAGACAACCCAGGCGCAGTTGCGTGCAGCCCAGGCGCAGGCACGGGTTGCGCAGACACAGATGAGTTACTTCATCTTGCGTGCACCTTTTGACGGCGTGGTGAGCGAGGTAGCCGTCACGATGGGGGACATGGTCATGCCTGGCAAGCCTTTGCTGACCATGCATGACCCCAGCCAATTGCGGGTGAAGGCGGCAGTCGCGCAAAACCTGCTCAGCGCAGTCAAGGTCAACCTCCAGAACCTGAGTTACGAAATCCCTGAGCAGCCCCCACAAGCGCCCGCATCCGTGGAACTTCTGCCCACAGTTGATGCGATGACCCACACTGCTCAGGTGAGGCTTTTGCTGCCTGCACAGGCTCTTCATTCGGCCTTGCCTGGCATGTTCGCACGTGTTTGGCTGCCGGGCCAAGCCGTGCCAGGGGCGCTCACGCGCATCTACCTGCCAGAAGCTGTGGTGCTGCGAAGAGGTGAATTGTTGGCGGTTTATGTGTTGGACAGTCAGGGGCAGCCTCGCATGCGCCAGGTGCGTTTGGGTTCAACGGCTGTTGGGCAGGTGGAGGTGCTCAGTGGCTTGAGCGAGGGTGACCGCGTGGTCCTGGAACCGCGCCGGGTAGGAGCCCGCTGATGCAAACCGATCAGGTGACAGACACCTCCTCCGCAGCCCTGGGCGTTTCCGGTCGCGTGGCAGCCCGATTTTTGACCGCCCAAATTACACCTCTGCTGGCCTTGGTGGCCTTATTGCTTGGTTTGTTCGCAGTCTTGGTGACGCCTCGAGAGGAAGAACCTCAGATCAATGTGACCATGGCCAACGTGATCGTCCCATTCCCAGGGGCTGCTGTACGCGAAGTTGAGCAGATGGTTACAACACCTGCTGAGCAGGTGCTCTCACAGATGGCTGGCGTTGAACATGTCCTGTCAGTTTCGCGCCCTGGTGCTGCGGTTCTCACGGTGCAATTCAAGGTGGGGGTGCCTCGCACTGAGGCCTTGGTTCGACTGCACGACACCCTTCGCACCCATACCGATTGGCTGCCCCGCGGGCTGGGCGTGATGGAACCAATCATCAAACCGAAAGGCATCGATGATGTCCCTATCTTGAGTTTGACCCTGTATGACAAGCGCGATGAGCCTAGCACCTTCGATCTCGAACGCGTGGCCAACAGCATCGAGATTGAGCTCAAGCGCGTCCCCGGGACTCGCGAAATTACTGCGATTGGTGGCCCTGGGCGTGCAGTTCATGTCAGACTGGACCCCGCGCGGATGGCCTCATTCGGCGTGACCGTCCATGACATTCGGCAGACGCTTCAATCGGCCAACCTGGGTTTGCCGGTGGGTGAATTGATTGCCGGCAACCGCAACATTGCGTTAGAGGCAGGCCCCTACCTTTCACAGGCGAGCGAAGTCGCAGAAATTGTGGTGACAGCGCACGGCGGACGCGCAGTATTCCTTAAAGACGTCGCCGATGTGGTCGATGGTCCTCTGCCAGCGAGGCACTACGTCTGGCACGGCCTGGCCCATGAAGGCGGCAATGCAGAGTATCCCGCGATCACGCTGTCGGTCACAAAGAAGCCCGGCGAAAACGCCATCGATGTGGCGCATGGCGTCGAACAGCGAATCAACGCATTGCGCGGTACGCTGATCCCCGCCGAAGTGGACTATGCCGTGACACGGAACTACGGTGCCACGGCCAACGAAAAGGCCATGAAGCTGATTCAAAAGCTGTTGTTCGCCACTTTGTCAGTGGTTGCACTGGTTTTCGTCGCGCTGGGTCGGCGCGAGGCGGCCATTGTCGGCACAGCCGTGGTACTCACTCTCACGGTAACTTTGTTTGCCTCCTATGCCTGGGGCTTTACCCTCAACAGGGTATCTCTTTTTGCGCTGATCTTTTCGATCGGCATCCTGGTGGATGACGCCATTGTGGTGGTCGAAAATATCCATCGCCACCAACACCTTTATCCCGGCAAGCCGCTGTTGGCGATTATTCCCCGAGCGGTTGATGAAGTCGGTGGCCCCAACATCCTGGCCAGGCTGACGGTGATCGCCGCGCTTCTGCCTATGGCATTTGTATCTAGACTGATGGGGCCTTACATGAGACCCATACCAATCAATGCCAGCCTGGGCATGCTGCTTTCGCTGGTCGTGGCCTTCGTGGTGACGCCCTGGCTGGCTCGCTTGTGGCTTAAGAAACTCCCAACAATTGCTGGCCATGAGCCTCACCATGGAGTGCTCGCCTCTCGCTTGGAGGGCTACTTCCGATGGGTGTTTAATCCTCTGCTGCACCATGAGCAGGGACAGCGCAACCGCCGCTGGCTAGGCTTGGGTGTGGCTATGCTGATTGCCCTGTCGGTCGCCCTGCCTGTGATCGGTTGGGTTCAGTTGAAAATGCTGCCTTTTGACAATAAGTCCGAGTTCCAAGTGGTGATTGACATGCCGGCCGGCACACCCGTAGAGCACACGGCCGCTGCGCTGCGAGAGTTAGGTGCTTACCTTGCCACCGTACCTGAGGTGAGCCACTACCAAGCCTACGCTGGCACAGCCGCACCGATCAACTTTAATGGATTGGTACGCCAGTACTATCTGCGTGCAGGCGGTGAAGTCGGCGATCTGCAAGTCAATCTGATTGACAAATCTCAACGCGAGGAAAAGAGCCACGCGATCGCCACGCGCGTACGTCCTGAGCTGCAAAAAATCAGCACCCGCTTCGGGGCCAACCTGAAAGTGGTTGAAGTCCCGCCTGGTCCGCCCGTGCTGTCTCCTATCGTGGCCGAAATCTATGGCCCGGACGCGCAGGGTCGCGCTGATGTGGCACGTCAGATTCGCCAGCTGCTCGCGAGCACACAAAACATTGTCGACGTGGACGACAGCACGATTGCCGCAGCACCACGCAAGCTGCTGCTGGTCGATCGACACAAAGCCGCTCTCGCTGGCGTATCCCAGCAAGCCGTGGTCTCGACATTGAGCGCAGGATTGACTGGCGAGACCGTGACCTATTTGCATGACGGCAGCAAATACCCCACCCCTGCTTTTTTACAGCTGCCGCCTGATCGCCATGGCGACATGCAAGCGCTGCTGCAACTTCGAGTCCGCGGCCAAGGAGGTCAAATGGTGCCGGTGCGTGAGTTGGTCACTGTAAGCGATACATTTCGCGAGCAGCCCGTTTATCACAAGGACTTGCTCCCTGTGAATCTGGTGGTCGCAGACACGGCTGGCTTGGTCGACAGCCCCCTTTACGGCATGTTTGAGGCGCGTGGCAGGCTCGCTGAAGTCAAGACACCCGACGGTTCCACCTTGCAGGAATATTTCATCCGCCAGCCTCTCGATCCATGGCGAGGGTACTCGGTCAAGTGGGATGGCGAATCACAGGTGACTTACGAAACTTTTCGCGACATGGGCTTGGCCTATGCAGTAGGCCTTCTGCTGATCTATTTGTTGGTCGTAGCCCAGTTCGGCTCTTACCTGACGCCGCTGATCATCATGGCACCGATTCCCCTGACCGTCATCGGCGTCATGCCTGGCCATGCCTTGCTTCATGCGCAGTTCACGGCCACCAGCATGATCGGAATGATTGCTCTGGCCGGCATCATTGTGCGCAACTCCCTTTTGCTGGTGGACTTCATTGGCTTACAAGTAAGCGAAGGCGTGCCGTTTGCAGAGGCCGTGGTGCGATCGGCAATCACTCGCGCAAAGCCGATCGTGCTGACAGGACTGGCCGCAATGGCTGGGGCATTATTTATCCTGGATGATCCCATTTTCAGGGGCCTGGCGATTTCCCTGATCTTCGGCATTTTTGTCTCGACTGCGCTCACGCTGGTCATCATCCCAACGCTGTACTACGCGGCTTATCGACGCCACTACGCATCGGCCTGAGGCGACCCAACAGTTCTTCGTATTTCAAACCAAAGGAGTTATTTCATGAAATCTTGGCAAATCGTTCGCATGATGGCGGGCCTCTTTATTTCGCTGTCTTTGGCGCTGGGAATCTCTGGCAGCCCGTTGTTTGTCAGCGCCTGGTGGTTGGCGTTTACGGCCTTTGTGGGTGTCAATTTGCTGCAAAGCGCCTTCACGAAATGGTGCTTGATGGAGTCCATCTTACGGCGATTTGGCGTGCAGAGCGGTTGCTGATGATGCGCAAGTTCCTCACAAGTCGCGCGGCATGGCTGTTGGTCTGGTGCGCTGGCACAGTGCATGCGGCCGACCTGATGCAGATTTGGCAGGCAGCGCAAGAACAAGACCCCAAGGTTCGAGCCATGCTGGCAATGCGCGAGGCCGGTGAGACCCGGCGAACGCAAGCTGACGCATTGTGGCGACCGACGGTGGGTCTCAGCATGGCAGCAGGCGCTGGCAGCGGCAAGTCTGTGATGGAGGGATCCGAATTCGCAGCGCCGGGCTTGGCCGCCAGTGGCGCGTCTTTTTCTACTCAGGTTGGCCGAGGCACCATGAGTCAAATACAGCTGGCGGCCAAAATGCCAGTTTACGCACCTGCGCGCCAAATCCAATCTCAACAACTGAGTCTTTCCGCAGATATTGCCCAACTTCAATGGCAAGCCTCGAACCAGCAATGGACGATGGCGCTGGTGCAACGATACTTCGCCGCAGTTTTGGCACAAAAGCGTCATGCAGTCTTGTCAAACCAACTGAAAGCAGCTGAAAACTTGGCCCAGGAAGCAATGGACAGGTACCGCCTGGGCGACAAACCCGTGACTGATTCACACGAAGCGAAGGCACGCGCATATATTTTGCGCGCCCAAGTCTTGGAAGCTGAGAACGCTCAAGTGCTGTTGAGAGCACACCTTCGCGATCTCACAGGACTGTCAGACCCGGACTTACAGGCTCTGGCTTCTCCCGCTCGCATTAGCCCAACTTTCCAACTAGCGCCCTTGGCGTATTGGGATGAGCAAGCCGGTCGCTATAACCTTGAACTTGCTCTCCAGAAATTACAGGTGACCATTGCGGAACAAGACGCTCGCAAATACATGGTGGGTGCATCGACCAGCGTAGACTTGGTAGCTCAGAGTCGCAGCGAACGACTTGATGGCAGCGGTTTGAGTGATGCATCGACGCACCAGCGCCAAGCCATGCTGGGCGTGGCAGTGAATTTGCCGCTTTACACGGGCGGCTGGCGCAGCGCCAAACTCAGCGAAGCGATGCGACTGCAGGAGTCCGCTCAAGCCGATTTAGAGCGCGTGCAACAAGATGTAAGGCGGGCCACGCGTACGTTTTGGCTGACACTGCAATCGGCCCAATCCCACTTGGAAGCACTGGAAGAGGCGCTCCGCGCGAGCCTTTCGCGTTTGGATGCGACGAAACTTGGTCACGAGGTTGGCGATCGAACCACTCTTGAATTGTTGCAAGCTCAAAATGACTCGGCAGGCGCAGAACTGGCACTTCTTCAGGCTCAGATTGAATTGGCGCTGACCCAATTGCAGTTGGCGGCGCAAGTCGGTCAACTGAATGAGCAAAGTTTGAGAGAGGTTAACGCTTCACTCCGTGCTTCCACTTTATAAAGATGCTTCACAGATGTCCTCTCATAACCCACACTGCCTCTCGAATACGCACGAGGTCTGCACAGCCTCTATCTTCAGCAAGAGCGGATCTAGTCCTTACCTGGGAATTACCTGAGAAACCATATGACAAACACTGCAACTAATTCTCCAGACCCACTTGACCAAGAGCGCCGTCAGGCACTCATCTTAACCACCGCGCTTGGCGGCGTCGCCTTGGTCGCAACGGCCACGCCACTGGTGTCTTCACTGGCCCCCAGCGAACGAGCGCGGGCGATGGGCGCGGCCATTGAAGTTGATATCGCCGATCTCGCACCCGGTACTGCCAAAACGGTCGAGTGGCGTGGCAAGCCTGTATGGGTCATGCGCCGCACGCCTGAAATGGTGTCCTCACTCCAAGGCCAGGAGCAGCAGTTGGCGGATCCTGATTCGCTGCGACCGCAGCAACCAGCCTATGCGCAAAATGGGCATCGGTCCATTAAGAAAGATATATTCGTCGCAGTGGGCATCTGCACCCACCTCGGATGCTCACCCACTGCCGCGCCGAGGGGTGTGGCCAACGCCAGCCTGGGTGAAGACTGGAAAGGCGGATTTTTCTGTCCTTGCCACGGGTCGACTTTCGATATGGCTGGACGTGTTTTCAAGTCCAAGCCTGCACCGACCAACTTGGAAGTGCCGCCGCATCAGTACGTGAGCGATTCTCGATTGGTCATTGGCGAAGATACGACTGTTTGAAAGCGCAGGGAAACGTGATGGTTAACTTGATGCACGCACTTTGGCCCATCAACGCGGTCATTCTGATCTTGGCTTTTGTTGGCTTTGTGCTTAAAACAACGTGCCCATGCACGGAAAACTTACCGATCGGAACTGGCTCATGGCAGGTGGCTGCTACGGCGGCATTGGTCATTTTTTTGTCAGCAACATCCTGGATGGCGCCCCAATTGACACCTCCGTTGCAGAACCTCTGGATGGAATCGGTCACTTTTTCGGTAGCAATCGGCCTTGTCGCGTCTCGCGCTTTTGGCGATTGGCAGTCGATAGTGCATTCACGCGCTTCTTGCTTGTCGCATTACAAGCGCAGGTGGCTGACCGCCTGGAATAGCGAATAGGCTGACAATGTTGACCAGCCATGACTTGGACAATTTCAGGCGCGCCTCGCGCATACTGGGCGTGTATTCGAACGTCAACCGTTTGCGAATCTTGCATCGGCTGTCCCAGGGCCCATGTCGTGTTGGCGTTCTGGAGCAAGAGCTTGGCATTCTTCAGCCCACATTGTCTCAACAATTGGCGGTGCTGCGACGGGAGGGGCTAGTCAACACCGAAAAACGCGCCAAGTATGTTTGGTACCGGCTTAGCCGCGGAAGCGCTGATGGCGCGTTGCTGATGCTTGCAGAGATTTATTCATGAATCAAACGAAGGAAATTGATGTTGAAAATGCTTCATTTCGCAGCAACGGCGTTGGCTTTGGTGTTGCTGACGGCCTGTCAGGACCCTCAGCCAATTCATGTGGTCCTGCCGGGCGTAGCGCGCTCTGGTGCGCAACCCATGCTGTTGCTGAACAACGAACTCGAACCTATGGGGGAACCCGCCTACGTCCACAAGAAGCGCGATTTGTACGCCTGCAATGGCATGGTGGCTCCGTGGTTTCAAAAAGTATTAGTGGCAGAGCTTAATTATTTGGCGGAAAAAGACAAGCTGCAGTCTATGGATGTACACAGCTGTTTGCTGATCATTGACAAAGACTTGGGTCCCAAGGACGGACGTTTCAGCGTCCACTTTTACCAAGATGAGCATGAACTCAAAGAATGCGCCATCAACCACCGTTGCAAAATAGCACGAAGCGTGAGCTTGGTGCTGAAAAATCAGTTGGTATACCGATCCTATTTCTTATCTGATTTCAAACGAGAAAAGTATTACCAGCATTGCATCACGCCACAAGACATGTGGCTTGCGAACACGACTTGCTACACGGTTCCATAAGAAAGATTGCAATACTTTTTTGACATAGCGCAAACCTTAAATGGCCAATGGTGACTTTTCTCAAACACAAAGGTCTGTAGACGTCGCACCATTGACCAATCATCACAAAGGAAACGATATGAAACTCTTGCAAGACTTGCTCTTCACAGACTACGGACTCATGAGCCTGATCGGGATTGTCTTCATGCTGGGCATGATGGTGTTTTTTCTGCGCCTGTTCCTGAGTGGAGACGGAAAGTGATGATCAACTAGCCGAGCCAACTTTTTGGCGGAAGCGGTGAGATTCGAACTCACGAACGGTTGCCCGTTGCCGGTTTTCA
>CAYXHJ010000041.1:0-9681 GCA_964464855.1 uncultured Owenweeksia sp.
GCACGGGTTGTTTTTCCTTGGCCACGCTTAGCGGGGATTCTTGCCGGTGAGGACTTCGTCGATCATGCCGTACGCCTTGGCTTCCTCGGAAGTCATCCAGTAGTCGCGGTCGGAATCGCGCTCCACTTCCGCAAACGGCTTGCCGCTGTGGGTAGAAATGATGTCGTACAACTCCTTCTTCAACTTCAAAATCTCCTTCAAGGTGATTTCCATGTCGGAAACTTGGCCTTCCGCACCGCCCATGGGCTGGTGGATCATGACCCGACTGTGCTTCAACGCCGAACGCTTGCCGTTGGCACCGGCGCACAACAGCACAGCCGCCATGGAGGCTGCAATGCCCGTGCAGATGGTGGCCACATCGGGATTGATCACTTGCATGGTGTCGTAAATGCCCAAACCGGCGTACACGCTGCCGCCCGGTGAGTTCATGTAAATTTGAATGTCCTTCTTGGCGTCCGCACTCTCCAAAAAGAGCAATTGCGCTTGCACAATGTTGGCCACTTGGTCGTTGATGCCCGTCCCCAAAAAGATGATGCGGTCCATCATCAATCGCGAGAAAACGTCCATCTGCGCCACGTTCAATTGACGCTCCTCAATGATGTAGGGCGTCAAGGAACTTTTTACGTAGCCCTCCATCGTCAAGCTGGAGATGCCTTTGTCCAGTTGGGCGTACCGCTGGAACTCTTTGCCAAGATCTGAACTCATGGTTCTAATTTAGTTTGTTTTGGTAGCGACGGCCAAGAAATCTTCGTAGCTGGACTTGATTTCCTTTTTGCCGAATTGGGACTTGAAGAACGCATTCATTTTGTTCTGCAGCACCTGCTCGGACATTTGCTCCGCCTGCTCGCGATTCTTCAACAAATTCAGTGCCACCTTTTCAACCTCTTCGGCAGGAAGGGCCTGGCCAAACTGCATCATGCGCTCGTTCACCAAGCGCACGGCGTATTCCACGAGCTCTTCCTTGTGGACGTGCAAGTGGTGTTCGCGCACCAGCTTGCCTTCGATCAGCTGCCAACGCATGCCTTTTTCCATGGACGGCCATTGCGTTTCAACCTCCTCAGCAGACAAAGGCTTTTCAGCTCCCTGTTGCAACCACTTTTTCAGAAACGCCACCGGCAGATCCATTTTGGTTTCCATCAAGTGCGCACTGGCGGTATTGAAGAAGTGAACGTCCGCATCGCGCACGTAAACGGCTTCCAATTCCGCCTGAATTTTGCCGCGCAACTCTTCTTCGGAGGATACCGCTCCGGGGCCAAAAATCTTGTCGAAGAATTCTTGGTCCATAGCTGCCGGTTCCATGCGGTAAACAGACTTCAACTCAAATTCAAATCGACCGGTGCTGGATGCCAATTCATCTGCCGAGCAGCCCAATACGGTTTCCAAGCGAAAATCAGCGGCAAAGGTCTTTCCTGCTTCCACGTGCAATTTGTCGCCGTTGGCTGCAGCCACCAAGGCCTTCAAGATTTTTTTGTCAGCAACTACAGTGCCCGCAAAACGTCCGTCTTTGCTCAATCCGCCTTCCACGGGCGTACCGGCCTCATCCACCTCGGTGAATTGACCGTAGAACAAATCGTCCTCAACGGCTTTCTCCGGACTGGACAATTTACCGTAGCGTTTGCGCAGGGAATCCACCTCGTCGTCAATGACTTTTTTGGAAACCTCCACCACGTAGTACGGAAGTTTAACCTTTTCGCTCATGTCCAAGGTGAACTCTGGAGCCAAGCCCACTTCAAATTGAAACTCAAGAGTAGCTGCATTCCAGTCCAAACCTTGCTGGGGTACCGGCAACGGCTGACCCAAGATGTCCAACTTCTCTTTTTCCATGAAGTTATACAGCTCATCCTGCAACAATTTGTTGACTTCGTCCACCCGCAAGGCCATGCCGTACTGGCGCTCAATCATCGCCATGGGGGCCATCCCCGGACGGAAGCCCGGAATGCGCGCCGTTTTGCGGTAGTGTTGCAAGGCGGCAGCAACTTTGGGGGCGTAGTCCGCCTGGTCCATAGCAATGGTGATCGTGGCTTCTGAGGCCTTTCCTTTTTGCAGGGTAACGTT
This sequence comes from uncultured Owenweeksia sp., assembly GCA_964464855.1. Taxonomy (GTDB): domain Bacteria; phylum Bacteroidota; class Bacteroidia; order Flavobacteriales; family Schleiferiaceae; genus CAMDTE01. The sequence goes on from CAYXHJ010000041.1 coordinate 2,056, forward strand.
CATGGGAATGAAATTAAGGGTGCAAAGGTACGGCATCCCTGATTTACCTTTAGCGCATGCGGAAACTCCTCTTTCTACTTCTTTTGTGCGGCCCGACGGCAGCCGTTTGGAGCCAATCTCGGCCGGTGGTTCCCGCCACACTTGTGGTGGAGACCAAGTATTTAATGGCGCTCCAAGACTCGGTTCGACTGCACCGGATGGCCCGACGCGAAGCAGAATACCAGCGCGACAGTTTGCTCGCTTTGGCAGCCGAATGGCGCTCTACGCAACCCGCAAACATTTTCCCCGCAGCGACCGAGCCCGCTGCCGTCGCTTCAACGAAGGTGGAAGGGCAACCGGCCGGAGCGGTGCTTACCACCAACCAACAATCCGACCCCTCGCCACAAACCACGGCGACCAACGAACCGAATTTAACACCGAACACCACCCCACTAAATTCCGAAACAACCGTACCGGCAACCAACCGGTATTGGGTTGTGGTGGGCGGCTCACCCAATGCCGCTGAGGCTGGTCAAATGGCAAAATCGTACTCGCGCCCTCCGTTTCAAGCGGTTGTTGTACAAGCTCCAAGCGGCATCAACCGCGTTTGTTGGGGGCCCTTCTCCGATGAGAAAACCGCCATGGACGTACTTCGCGACGCCCGCAAGATTCGGCCCGATGCCTGGTATTGGCACCAAAAAGAGTAAGCCTTAGGATATTTGCTCAGATGTTCGCCCGAAAATGCAAAAACCCGCCGAAGCGGGTTTAGTGCGCGAAGAGGGACTCGAACCCTCACATCCTTACGGACACTAGATCCTGAGTCTAGCCTGTCTACCAATTTCAGCACTCGCGCTCAGGGGCGGCAAATATACAAAAACCAACCGAACGCCGGTTTGCGATATTCCACAATCCACTCCCGGGTTTTGGCAGAATGTACTGTGCTCTTCCCGGCACAACCCCCTACATTAGGAGCTAGCAACCAGCCCAAGAAACCGTGCGGACCAACCTGTTGATTTTTTTTGCGACTGCATTCGCCTTCTGCGACTCCTTGTCCGCCCAACTTTCCCTAACCGGTTGTACCGCCGGAGCCTCTTTTGGAGGTACGTGCAGCTACACCGTGAGCGGAGCAAATGGGGCGCAAATTCTGTGGACCGTTTCCAGCGGTCAATTTGAAATCGCCAATCAACCGGGTTTCACCCCCACCAGCTATGTTACAACGGCAACCCAAATGACCGTTCGATTTACCAAAGGCCCAGCTTGGGATGCAGGAAAAGCCACCATCACGGCCAACGTTAACGGTCAAACGGCATCCATTCAAACAGAATACAGCTGCTACGGCCCTGCACAATTGGAGGTGTTGTTGGACACCGTGCACGGCACCGTCGGACAGCCGGTACGTTTGGGCGCTCAATTGGCCGGTACGTGGTTGGCTCAGTATCCCACGGGCAATGTGGCTTATTTACCGCACACGTGGGAAGGTCGTGCGCCCGGCGACTCCCTCTGGCAAACGGTCTGTTCGCGCGGTGAAAACGACGCATCGTCCGTATTAACCGGTTGGTTCAACGGACATCAATACATCGATTCAACAAGCAATTCCAGCAGCTACAGCTACCTTTGGTTGAAATCACCCACGCCAGTATTTGACGGGTGGGAATTTCGAAAAACCACGCAACGGTGCAAAAACATTTCCTTAGTTTCCCCTACCTCAACGGTGCTCAACCTCTCCGGATTGGCCCACAACGAGGACCCATCTTACCGTGCACCCCATGCCTGGTTTTCGGGCAACACTTTGCACGCAGTGGGTCCCATACCCTCCGACGGTTGGCGATTGCACTGCGTGGATGGCCGGTTTTGGCTTTTGGGGGCACCGGACAAGGTTGTGAATTCAGAAAACCAAGCTTCTTTTGAATGGACGGAGCTCCGCTTGGAACCGGGTGTGTATGTCCTCAGCCACACGTCCGGTTATCCCGCCATACGCCTGGTACTTTGCCGCTAAAAACCGCAAAACTAAAGAAGCGAGTAAAAAAACAGCGTCCGTTTGGAAGGCACCTCAGGTAGGGATGAACGGGGTTGACGCATTAGCCGTGAAGGGGGTCGATGAAAATCAAAAAGGCCGATCGCTGCGCGATCGGCCTTTTTAACGAGCCACTCATGGGACTCGAACCCACGACCCTCGCATTACGAATGCGATGCTCTACCAACTGAGCTAAAGTGGCAATAAGGGCGCAAATTTACTTCACGAATTCGACTTCTCCAAAGCATTTACGCGCGCTTCCAAGCGCGACAACGCCTTTTGAAGGACACTAAAAACGGCCAACAAAAGCACAACGGTGACGAGGCCAGCACCGGCCAAAACAAGGGACAAAGCATTCATGGGCAGAACCTTTACGGGAGTTAGTTACCTTGCTAGGAACACAAAAAAACCCGAGCGGTTCACGCTCGGGTTTAAAAGTGCGGGTGGAGGGACTCGAACCCACACACCTCACGGCGCTAGATCCTAAGTCTAGTGCGTCTACCAATTTCGCCACACCCGCAAGGGGCACAAAGATAGAAAACGCACCCGGATTTCGGCCCAATTCCTTGGATTGTTTATTCCGCCTTCGTAAAGACCACCGTAATGGTACCGTTGCTGGCCGATACCTTGGAACGGCTCTCCTTGTCGATGGTGTAGGTGGTGTTCAGGAACGTCATGGTTTCTTTATCCCGGATAAAAGGCACTGTGGTTGGGCCCAAGATGAAAAATCCAGCGCTTTGCTCCTCTTCGCATCCGGAGAAACTCCACGTAGACGTAGTGCTGTCCGACAAGGTGGCTGTTTTGTAAAAAAGCGCGTTGTAGTTGGCGCCATCCACAAAATCAAAACGGTAGCTGCTGCATTCGGCGTTGTCGCCGCACGAGGTCAAACCGGCAGCCGCGGCGAGGAGCATTCCTGCTCCCAAAAGTGCATTTTTCATGAATTCAATGGGTTTGTGAACGAAGCTACAAAATTCCACCGTACGGCACACGCGTACCGACTACTTCCCAGACCGCAAGGAACCAAAAACCCTTTGCAGCAAAGCAGTGGTCTGCGCTGCCGGTTGGGTGCGAATCTGTGCTTCCTGCAAGGCCACTTCTGCAAAAAGGGCCGCGAGGGCTTTGTCCAGTACGTATTCAGTGAGGTCTGTGGGCAAATCTTCCCGCATCCCCAACACCACCTTGTTCTTGTTGATGCGCGTAGCCGCGGGGGTCCAATACGCTGCCAGGTCCGCTTCCTTCAAGGCGGCGTCCACTTCCGGTTTAAACTCCGAGCGGAGTACTGGCCCGGTGGTGCGCTGCAGGTAATCGGTTGCAGCACGGTCCCCTCCGGTGAGAATTCCGTATGCGTCGGCGAAGGTCATGGACAGAATGGCGCGCTTGAAGATTGGCAGTGCACGAGCCACGGCCTTTTCTGCCCCCTCATTCATCCGGGCTACGGTAGCGTCCAACTGCGGGCCCACGGTGGCCTTGAGCACGGGGTTGCCGTCGATTTTGGAACGCAATCGCTCTGCCTCCGGAGGCAAGGGAATGCGGTAAACGGGGCTGTTGCTGAAACCTGTGGTTTTGCCCAACAAACCTACAGCCGCTCCTGCGCCTTGAACCAAGGCCTCTTGAAGTCCTTGAGCCACTTCGGTTTGCGGGATACTTGGGGTACCGGAGGCCTCCTGTGGTTTGCTGCCGGGCAATTTGGAAAGCACCGTGGCCGGCTTCGGCAAAACCAGAGTTCCAGTTTGGGCGCAGGCACTGAACGAACAGGCGGTTAGCGCAAGGGGTAGAATGTAGATTTTCATGTTTTGCATTGCAACCCGGAAGTTGGGGGCGCACTGGATTAAGGCAAATTCCGTTCCATTGTCCTACATTCGCGGCATGCAGACTTTTGATCCCCGCGAAATGTCCCCCATGCAGACCCAGCGGCTGCTTCAGGGAATCGTAGCCCCGCGCCCCATTGCGCTGGCTTCTACCGTGAACCGAAACGGCGAACCCAATTTAAGTCCGTTCAGCTTTTTCAATATTTTCAGCAGCAACCCGCCCATCTTGGTGTTTTCTCCGGCCCGTCGTGTTCGCAACAACACCACCAAGGACACGTTGAACAACGTCTTGGAGGTGCCTGAAGTGGTCATCCATGCGGTTTCGTACGGCATGGTGGAACAAACCAGTTTGGCATCCTCGGAATATCCTACCGGAACCAACGAGTTCGTCAAAGCCGGATTTACCACGGCTCCGTCGGAGCTGGTGCGTCCGTACCGAGTGGCGGAGGCGCCTGCAGCTTTGGAATGCAAAGTAAACGACGTCATTGCATTGGGCGACCAAGGAGGCGCTGGGCACTTGGTGGTGTGTGAGGTCCTCAAGATTCACGTGGACCCCAAACTCTTGAACGACGCCGGTGAGCCCGATCCCTTCCGCATGGACTTGGTGGCCCGATTGGGGGGTGATTGGTATGCCCGTGCTTCCGGCGATGCCCTGTTTGAAGTGGAGAAGCCCATCACTACCCTGGGCATTGGGGTGGACGCCTTGCCCAAGGCCTTGCGCGAGAGTTTAATACTCACCGGCAATGATTTGGGCCGACTGGGCAACGTTACGGAATTGCCGACGTCCGAAGAAATTCAGGAGTTTTCCAAACACCACCGCATCGACGAGATTGAACGCGCCTCGGACAACGGACTGGAGCGTCGGATTGCACTTCATCAGTACGCCCATGAGCTCCTGGAGAAGGGCAAAGTGCACAAAGCCTGGAAAGCCCTGCTGCAAGATCCGCTGTCTCGCCCATAAAATCGGGCAGCGAATGAATGGCGCCGCAAGGAGCGGCGCTTGGCAACGAAAAAGGCCATCCCTGCGGGATGGCCTTTTTCGTTGTTGGCTTTCGAAGGCACCTCTCCTCAGAAAGGCAAATCGTCGTCCGGCACAGGCGCAAAACCAGCGGCGGGTGCGGGCGGTACGGGAGCAGCTGCCATGGAAGTTGCCGCAGCAGCTGCACTCGGTGCGGAAGCACCAGCACCGGATTGACCGGCCTGAACCCGCCATCCTTGAAGCGAAACGAAGTAGCGAACATCGCCCTGAGGACTGGTCCACTCGCGGCCGCGGATGTTTATGGAAACGGAAACGGATTCCCCTTCGCGCACACGATCCAAAAGATCTACTTTGTCTTGAGTGAACTCAATGGCCACTGTTTGGGGGTATTGCTCGTCGGTGGTTACCACCAGTTCGCGCTTGCGAAAGGTAGCAGAAACGTTTTGGACCGGGAGGATGCGTTTTACCGTGCCAGTTACTTCCATGAAAATTGATTTTGAGGTAATTACGATGTATGGGTAGTATTCTTCGAAGGTACAAATTCGCCTCGGCTGCGCCAAGGATGTTCATAACTTTCGTAAGCAATTTAGGCCTTAACTAAGGCTCTAAATCGTCACACCGAAACGAATTAAATCTTCAACGATCCAATCGTCGAACATCCAAGGCGTCCCGCAATGCAGTTCCCAAGGCCATGAATCCCAAGACCAAAAGGGCCAGTGCGGCGCCTGGAATCCACACCAAATGACCCTGCCCGGTGAGCAAATACGGATAATGATCCCGGATCATCCCGCCCCAGGTGGGTATGGGCGGCTGTGCGCCAATCCCTAAAAAACTCAATCCGCTCTCCAACAAGAGCGCTGACGCAAATTGACTGGCGCTCAAGACCACCAATGCGGAGACCGTCTGCGGCAAGGCATGCACCAAGAGGATGCGCCAAGACGGATAGCCCAAAACACGTGCCGCGTCGATGTATTCCAAGGAGCGAATTTGCAGCATTTGTCCGCGAACCAGTCGGGCAACGTCCACCCACATCGTAAGGCCCACGGCCACAAAAACCTGCCAAACTCCTTTGCCCAAGGCAAAACCCAGGGCAATGACCATGAGGAACGTGGGAATGCTCCAGAAGACTTGAATGGCACCGTTCAGCAAGCGGTCCACCCAGCCGCCGTAGTAACCCGCCAAGGCTCCAATGGGGATGCCTATGAGCAAAGACAACGACACCGCTACCGCGCCCACGCCCAACGATATGCGCGTTCCAAGCACCAATCGACTGTACAAGTCTCGCCCGTAGCGATCGGTGCCCAGCCAATGAGGCACCGTTCCGTCAGCGCTGCTCACCGAGCTTCCCAACGGTAAAGCGGCATGCTCTACATCCATTGAATTTGCATGGGGCGTGGTGTCCGTGACCAGCCACGGCCCAAAAAGGGCCAATAGAAGAGCCACTGCCAAGATGCCGCCGCCCCACCGCCCCATGGGATGGCGGATCAACCTTTTCCAGGCGGAAATGGGGCGATCTTCAAACGAAGCGGACACGGGCCGGGTAAACGCTTGAAGTTACTTGGAGAGGTCCGAAACCGTGTAAAGAGCCTCCCGAACGTAAATGTCCCGACTGATCCCTTTCATCCACTGGTTCCATTCCTTCTTCTTGGCCGGAGCTGCGGCCATCTCAACGGCGCCGTCCACCGAGGGACGCACCGCCAAACTGTCTTTCAATTCCGTCAATTTTTCAAACTTCTTGACCTGCTCCGAACGCGCTTTTTCAGCCAGCTGATATTCCAAAAAAGAGACCGGCCATTCGGTTTTGTCCCGCTCGTTCTTCAACCATTCGGCGTAGGTGTTGATGCGGCTGAACCCTTCGCTTTTTGCCACGCGCGCTTGGCTGTTGGCCACCGCGCGTTTGAATGCGTCGGGTTTACTCACCGGGGAGAACGCTGCCGATTGAATGGCGTCGGCTGCCAAAGGACCTTTTTCTTCTGCCTCACCGTAGGGAATACCTTGGTAGGCGTGCGGCAACACCACGTCAGCGGCTACTCCTTGCAATTGCGTGGTCTGGCCGGTCACGCGGTAAAATTTCTGGATGGTCAGTTTCAATCCGCCCAACGGATGCAGGTCTTCGCTACCCCCGCGCATGGCTTGGTCCAAATCGATTACGTTCTGAACCGTGCCTTTGCCAAATGTCTTTTTGGTGCCCAGGATCAGTGCCCGACGGTAGTCTTGCAAAGCCGCCGCCACAATTTCCGAAGCCGATGCCGTTCCCTCGTTGACCAGAACCACCAGGGGTCCATCCCAAACGACTCCTGCCGCGCGGTCCGAATACACGCGTACGTTTCCGCCGCTGGTTTTCACCTGAACCACCGGGCCCAAATCGATGAACAATCCCGCAATGTCCACGGCTGCGGGCAAACTTCCACCCCCGTTGTTGCGCAAATCGAAGATTAAGCGCTTCATGCCTTGCGCCTTCAATTTCTCGATTTCCGCCCGAACGTCGTTGGCGCAGTTGCGGTTGCGCTCGTTGAAAAAGTCTACGTAAAATTTGGGAAGTCGGATGTAGCCCGTGCTGCCGTCTTCACCCAACTGTGCAGAACGAGCAAAGGTGCTCTCCAATTCTACCACATCCCGAACGATGGGAACCACCTTGGTGGAACCGTCTTTTTTGCGCACGGTTAACCGAACCTCGGTTCCCTTTTTGCCACGAACCAAGCGCACTACCTTGTTGATGCCCATGCCCACGACGTCCACCGGTTCATCCGAACCCTGGGCTACTTTGAGCAATTTGTCGCCTTCTTCCAGTTCGCCTTGGCGCCCCGAAGCACTCCCCGTGACAATGCTGGCCACCGTAATGTACT